>DASPMA010000490.1:0-8113 GCA_035627335.1 Binatia bacterium | reverse complement strand
TTTTTCGGCGGGCCGCTCATCTGGGCGGTCCATTTCGGATTCATCTACGCGGTGGCCAGCATTTCAGTGCAGGCGACAGGCGAGACCGGGTCGCTGGCGCGCGCACTGATCGGCGTTTCCGGGTTAATCGGCGTCCTCGCGGCGCTCGCCGTACTGTGGGCCGCGTGCCGGATGAAAACGGAAGAACCGTTCGATCGATTCTGGCGCGCCGTCTCCGCCGCGGGCGCCGTATTCGCCGCCATTGCCGTGGTTTGGCAGACCCTGCCGGCGTTCGCGCCGATTTGAACCGCGGCTGCGGGCGACAGTGGCGACCCCGGAGAGATTCGAACTCCCGACCGTGTCCTTAGGACGGACCTGCTCTATCCAGCTGAGCTACGGGGCCTGTTCGCGCGTAACAGCTAGGAAAATTGCCGAGCGCCCGCAACGGCTTTTGCGCGCGGCTGGACGTTCGCGCGGGCGAGGCCCATCATGTGCACGCTGGGGAGACGCGAGGGGACATGGCGCATCGTTACGCCAATGGCTGGTCTGAGGCCGCTGCGGGTCTGACGGCGCTCGCGCACACGCGCGCGAGCGCATTTCGCTGGGGCGTCGTCATTCTGCTTACGCTGATTTGGATCGGCGGCGGCGTTTATTATTGGCTGATGCAGGGTGAAGATGTCGCGCAAGCGATCTACCTCACCTTGAGCGCTGTCGGCATGTGGGACGCATACTTCGATGCCGATGCCGTCGCGCCCGGCGTGCAGCTCGATCCAATGCTCCAGCTCGTGCGTTTCGCGGCAATCGCAACACCCGCTGTGGGCTTGCTGTTTGCATTTTCGGGTCAGCTCGGCCGCTCGTTGGCGCGAATCTTCAATCTGGGGGCCGCGCACCACATCGTCATTGCCGGCGACAGCCCGGCGGCTCTCTCGCTCGCGCTCGATTGCCGGAGGGGCAAGGATTCCGTGATCCTGATTGCCGAGGAATTGCCGCAGGAAACCGCGCTCGGGCTTCGCCGCAGCGGCGTCACCGTACTCGAAGGCAACGCCACGCACATCGATACGCTGCGCACCGCGCGTGCGCATCACGCCGCACACGTCGTGGCGTTCGAACCGGACGACACCGCGAATTTGCAAACGGAAGCCGCCGTGCGCCGCCTCGTCGGCAACGCGCGCCGCAGGCCGCCGATTGGCGTCCATGTCGCCACCCGCTCGCCCATGCTGCTGAAGGAAGCGCGTGAGATGCGTTCGGCGGAGATGCGCAAGAAAAGGAACACCGCCCCGCCGATTGATCCCAAGCCGTTCTCTTTGGAAGAAATGGGCGCGCGCGCTCTGCTGCAGCAGGAGAGTCAGACACTGCTCTCGCTGGCCAAGCAGCTCAGCCAGGATCGCGTGCACATCGTCTTTTTCGGCTTCGACGCCGGCGCTGAAGCCGTTGCCGAGCGTGTGCTGATGAGCCTGTGGTCGGCGCATTTCGAGCCGCCGCGTCTCACCGTGCTCGCGCCCAATCCCGAAGCCGCCGAAGCCGGCTTCCGCGCGCGTCATCGCGAAGCGTTCGCGCATCCGGAGCTTTGGACCGCGGACATCGCGTTCCTGCCGTTCGACTGGGACGCGGCTTCCGTTGGCCCCGAAGTGCTTGACATGGTCGAGCAGCAGCGCGGCAAACCCACCGGCATCGTCGTTTCCACCGGCGCCGACCCTGGCAACATCCATCTCGCCATAGCGCTGAAGCGTGCTTGCAACCACGGCTACCGCTGGCCCGTGCCGATCTACATGCGCGAGTCGAGTCAATCCGAGTTCTCGCAACAATATGCGCGGGGTGATGAAACCGAAGAGCTCGACGCCTACCTGCAAGCTTTCGGCGCACATCAGGTCGACGCCACCCGCGCACGCATCATCGATGGCGATCTCGATCGGGGCGCGGCGGTGGCGCACGAGCACTACAACAAGGGTCTCGGCAAGAAGGACTTCATGAGCATGAAGGAGCTGCAGGCTGCGATGCGCGACTGGTCGGACGTGCTCGAAACCTATCGCGCCGCCAATCGCGCCGTCGCCGATGCCGCCATGGTGAAGGTCTGGGACGCTGGCTGGCGCGCTGCTCATAAGAACGAACGAGGCGATAATTCGCCAGCAGCTCCAACCGAAATGATGGAAACGATGGCGCAGCGCGAGCATGACCGCTGGGTCGCGGAGCGTCTAATGTCGGGCTGGCGCCCGACCGCGCCGGGCGAGGCACGCAACAACGACCTGATGGCGCACGACAAGCTCGCACCCTGGTCCGCCATGACCGAAGCCGACAAGAACAACGACGTCGTGCAAGTGCGCGCCGCCATGGACGTCGCGCGCATGATGCACAAGGACGGCTTCGTTAAGCGTTAGGCCCGTGGCTCGTGCACGCAGAGCTGCAAAGCGTCGCGCATCTCGCGCAGTTGCGCAAGCTTGGCTTCGAACAAGCTCCAATCGTCCCGCTGCGCGATCGGCGCCCACAGCGCCTCTACTTCGTCGATGAGCATGGTATGCGGCGTTGCGTCCGCGAAGTAGGGATGGGAAAGACGCGCCGCCGCATCCGCGCGTGTGCGCGCGCTCAACCCGTCGCGCACCGGCGCGAATGCGGATGTTGTGTAAAGCGCGGCCTGCGGACTCTCTGCAGCGCGTTGCGCCGATGCTCCGCCGCCGAACCAGTCATGGAAGAATTGATCCCATCCGGCCTGACTCTGCGTCAGCCAATCGAACAGCCCCTGAAGGAAAACGAGGTCTTGATCCACGTCGCCTTCGGCGAGGTGGAGCCGCTTGAACATGCTCGCGCGCAGGCCTTGCTGATAGGCCGAGCCGAAACGCGGCATTTCCCGCTCGAGCGCCGTCTGCGGGCACACCAACGTCAGCGCGCCGCCGAGCTGCGCCAGCGCCCAGGACACGGCTTCGGGTTGGCGGCCGAACGAATAGAGACCTGCCTCGTCGAAATACGCCGCCGTGAACGATGGATCGCTGGTCGGCAAGAAGCGCCAGGGCCCGTAATCGAAACTCTCGCCTGTCACGTTGAGATTGTCAGTGTTCAAAACACCGTGCACGAACCCGGCTGCCATCCAGCTCGCCGCCAGCCGCGCTGTCGCCTCCGCCACCGCGCCGAACACTGCCGCCACACGGGCTTCGCCATCCGTGTCAGCCAGCTCCGGATAGTACGCCTCGACAACGTGATCGATCAGCCGGCGGATCAAATCGGGCCGCTCGAAGAACGCCAAGCGCTGAAACGTGCCGAACCGGACATGGCTGTGCCCAAGCCGCACCAGCACCGAGGAGCGCGTGGGCGAGGGCTCGTCCCCGCGCGTCAGCGCCTCGCCCGTTTCGAACAGCGAAAAAGCCTTCGACGTCTTCACGCCCAGTGTCTCAAGCATTTCCGCCGCGAGCACCTCGCGCACGCCGCCTTTGAGCGTTAGCCGTCCATCGCCAAAGCGCGAATAGGGGGTTTGACCTGAGCCCTTTGTGGCGAGATCAAGCAGCCGGCCCGCGTCGTCGTAGATTTGCGCGAACAGGAAGCCGCGCCCATCGCCTATATCGGGGTTGTACACACGAAATTGATGCCCGTGATAGCGCATCGCCAAGGGCCGGCGCATGTTCTCAGGCAACGGTTCGAAGCGCGCGAAATGCGCTTGCCATTCCTGATCCGTGAGCGTGTTCAGCCCAACGCGGGTGGCCCAGTCCTGGTTGCGGAAGCGCAAGATGTGTTGTGGAAACCGCGCTGGCGCCACGGGATCGGCAAATTCGGGTCCCAAGGACTGGAACAGTTCACTAGGGCGATAGCGTTCCGAGATAGGCATTCCACGTCTATCTAGGCGCGCGAACCGCCCGCGTCATGCAGCCGCTCAGCGGGACAAAACGTGACGTCGCGCTACTTGTATGGCAAAACAGAAATGGGACGCGCAGAGGACAGAAACATCATGTCGGCTCGCGGAGTCGGAATTGTCGCCCTTGCGTGCGCAGCGTTTGCGCTGAGCGCGTGCGACGGCCGGCGTAGCGACAGCAAGACCGCCGAAAGCTCCGCCGAGCGCGTTTCCGAGGCGCTCGATCTGTGCGCCAATGGCGGCGAGGGATTCGCTCAGCAGGTGTGCGGAAATCAGGCTTTGGCCTCCATCGACGGCCAGGTGCGTGATCTTCTGGTCGCCGAGTCCGCCAATGTGTCAGACGCCGGCGCGCAGCTTCTAGTCCAGAACCAGAACCGCTGGCGCGAAGCCGCCGCCGTCATGTGCGGGGTCGCCGATCCGGCGGCCGCGCCTAGCGCCGAACAGCAAACGTGCTTGCAAAACCGCTTCCGTGCTCGCCTTCAGGAAGCCCAGGGCGTCGTCCAGGAAATGGGCGGCTACACCTTCCAGCGTATGGAGCTGGTCGATGCCGCTCCTGTGACGGCCCAGCTCGCGGCCGCCTCGGGCGGCGTCGAGGCCTCGGCGGTTGAGCGCAACATCCGTTTTCCGCGGATCGACGGGGAACAAACTCCCGCGATCCGCCGCTTCAACGAATTGGTCGCCCAGGAGCCCGAGTATCGCCTCCAGGACGGTGCGAGCGAAATCGTCGATTATGCCATTGCTTATGCCGGGCCCGAGGTCATTTCCGTACGCTTCACGAAATCGGTGGAGGCGCTTGGCGCGGCCAACGTCACGAACACGCTGAACGCGGTGACGGTGCTGATGGAGGAGGGTCGTCTGCTGCGTGCCGAAGATGTCTTCCGCGGCGGCTCTGGCTGGGAAAACTTTATCACCGACCGCGCCGTGCAATCCATTTCCCGGGAGTTTCCGGATTATACGAACTTCCCGCCGCGCCGCGATGTCTACGAAACGGCGACCAAACCGCATCTTTGGCTGGTCACTGAACGCGGCCTCACGATCCTGTTTCCGCCGCTCTCCTTCGGCGGCTCCCATGCTGACGGCGGCGCCGAAGTGACCGTCCCCTGGACCGATCTGCGGCCTTATCTCAACCCCGCGGCGCCCGCTCCGATCCGTGCCAGCGCCTGAACAGGGAAGTAGGTGAATAGGGAGTAGGGCAGTAGGCCGCGTCAGCATCCTATTGCCCTATTCCGCCATTCCCGTACTGCCCTTGCTCGGATGCCATCCGACAAATCATCGCTCGCAGCACTCGTCGGCGTCGTGTTGATCGGCATGACGGGCTTCGGCGTTTTTCTGCCGATCTTTCCGTTTCTCGCGCTCGAACTCGGCGCAACGCCAACCGCGACGACCATCGCCATGGGCGCCTACTCCTTCGGCCAGCTCATATCGTCACCCTTCTGGGGCCGCCTTAGCGACCGCGTCGGCCGCAAGCCGATCCTGATCGCCGGCCTCATCGGCGGCGTGGTTTCGTACATCTGGCTCGCACGCGCTGAGAGCGTCTACGAACTCGGCGCCGCGCGCCTGTTCGGCGGGCTGATGGCAGGCAATGTCGGCGCCGCGTTCGCCGCCGCGGCCGATCTTGCCGACGATAAAACCCGCGCTCGCAACATGGGCCTGCTTGGCGCCGCCGTCGGCTTCGGTTTCATCGCCGGCCCAGCACTCGGCGCCTTCCTCGTCAGCGAAGAACCAACGCGCGCCCAGTTCGCCAATGTGTGCTTCGTCTCCGCGGCGCTCGCCGGCGTTGCGGCGCTCGCTGCGCTCTTACTCTTCCAAGAAAGCCTGCCGCCCGAAGCGCGCCACAAGGAAGGCGAAGCACGTCCCCGCCGTTTCGCGTTGCTCGCTTCGCGCCCCGCGCTCGCGCGCTTCATAGCCGTCATGTTCCTGATGATCGCCGCGCAAGCCCTGATGGAAACGACCTTCGGTCTTTGGGCAGACGCCGAGCTGCAATGGGGGCCGCGCCAAGTCGGTTGGGCTCTCGCCGCCCTCGGCGTCGGCGCGGTATTGCTTCAAGGCGGGGGAGCAGGGGCCGCCGCCCGCGTCTTGGGCGAACGCCTCACTTTGCTTATCGGCCTTGCCCTCTTCACCGCCGGCTTCGGCGGCCTCTCTGTTTCGCATCACGCTACAACGATGGCTGCTTCCCTGACCGCCCTGGTGATCGGAGTTGGCCTCGCCACACCCGCGCTCAACTCACTTATCGCGGTGCAGGCCAGCGAGAGCGAACGCGGCGCCGTGATGGGACTGTCGCAATCGGCTAGCGCGCTTGGCCGTGTGGTCGGCCCGCTTGGCGCCGGCGCCGTCTTCGACGCGTTCGGCACGGGGGCGCCCTTTCTTATGGCGGCGTTGCTGATCCTCTTCGCGCTGTTCGTGATGCTGGGCGAATCCCCGAAAGACGCGTTCGACCGCCTGCCCTAGTCTTCGTACTTGCGCCACACGCCAGTGCGATCGCGCACTTCGTAGCAGTCTTCCGTTTCGCGCACGCTCGCCGGCGTCAGCGGCGCTTTGCCGTGTCCGCCTGGAATATCCAGCACGTAACTCGGCTGCGCGAGCCCCGAAGCGCGATCGTGCAGCTCCCGCACCAGCCCTTGGCCTTCCGCGATCGAACAGCGGAAGTGCGACGTGCCCGGCGCCTTGTCGAGATGATGCAGATAGTACGGCTTCACCCGCGCCTCGACCAAGCCGCGCATCAGAGCTTCCAGCGTATCCGCATCATCGTTAACGCCCTTCAGCAGCACCGTCTGCGACAGCATCGGCACGCCCGCGTCGACGATCCGCCCAATCGCCGCGCGCGCTTGCTCCGTCAGCTCGCGCGGATGGTTGGTGTGCAGCACCACATAGGTCGTCGCGCCATCGGCGCGCAGCGCATCCACCAGGTCCGGCGTCACGCGCAGCGGATCAACCACCGGCACGCGCGTATGCCAGCGAATGATCTTCACGTGCGGGACGGCCGCTAGGCGTTCCGTGATCTCCCGCGCGCGCCGCGCGGAAACCAGAAACGGATCGCCGCCCGTCAGAATGACTTCCCAGATTTCCGTATGTGCGGCGATGTAGCCGAGCGCGTCGTCCAGCTCTGCCGGCGTCAACGTCCCGTCGCCCTGGGGGCCGACCATTTCGCGCCGGAAGCAGAAGCGGCAATAGACCGGACAGACATGCACCAGCTTCAAGAGGCAGCGGTCGCGATAGCGGTGCACGACGCCCTTCACCGGCGTGTGCACGTCATCCCCGATCGGATCGCCGAGTTCGTCCGGCGCGATCGCCAGTTCGCGCGCGTCCGGCCGGAACTGCGCTGCGATCGGATCGGCCGGATCGTTCGCGTCGATCAGCGCGTCCATGGCCGGCGTGATCGCCACGGCGTAGCGCGCGGCGACTTCCTCCAACGGATCGGGCTTTGCCTTCGCGCTCACGTCAAACTCCAAACGCCTTGGCGTAGCGCACCTTGCCGCCGTCCTTCAGCGCGCCCGGCTTCAGCTCCAGCGCCATGAAATGCGGACCCGAGAACGGAGCTTGCAGCGATTCCGCCGTCGGCGCCGAAAAACCGAAGCGGGGATAATAGTCCGCGTGCCCCACCACAACGATCGCTTCCAGCCCCAACGCAGCACACCGCGCATTCCCCGCGCGGATCAATTCGTTGCCGATCCCCTGGCCCTGAAACGCTGGAAGCACCGCCACGGGGGCTAGCGCCGCGGCCTTCAACGTCACGCTGCCCCGCTCGATCGCCAGCGGCGAATAGAGGATGTGTCCCCGCAGCGCATCGTCATTTGCCTCCACCAGTTCCACGATCACGTCGCCGTCCGCACGGAGCGCCTCGACCAAGTCGGCTTCTTCGTCCGCGGGGAAGGCGTGGCGCAGAACTGCGCGAACGGCGGCGTAATCGCGGGGCGCGGCGTCGCGAATGGGCATGGCGTCGGGGTTGGATCCTTAGTAGCTTGAGTCCATTCGCGGGGGCCGGGAATGTTCGCAGCCATAGGCCGGGAATTCTACGCCGCCTACTTCGGCGTATGGAAGCCAATCAGCATCGTGTTCGGCGCCGTAGTGCTGTTCAGCTGGGCTGCAGGCGCCTTCGACATCTCGCTCGCCGAGCTTTTCCGCCAGGTCGTCGCCACCTATCAGCGTCTGCTCTATCCGGTGGTCGAGTTCCTGTTCGGCTGGTTGCTCGCTTGGCTGCCCGATTGGTGGCGCGACGCCGCCGTGTTCTATCTTGTCATAGGCGGAGCGGTGGCGCGCACGCTGTGGTCTTTCTATGAGCGTCAGGACACGCGCGGCGAT
>DASPMA010000489.1:0-2567 GCA_035627335.1 Binatia bacterium | reverse complement strand
GTTCGCTGAGGCCGAGGATGATCGCCATGGCGCCATCATCCTTGCCTTGCCCCAGCAATTGGACGCACTGACGCTCGCGTGGACTCAAAACGGGCCGGGCCGGCATGGCGGCAAGGAGCAGCCGCCGCGCGCATTCATGCGCATAGACGCCGTACCATGTCGCCTTCTGCGCATTGAGCGGATCGACCCCGTCGGGTCCAATCACCAATGAACAAGATGCCGGCAGCGCGTCCGGGGCGTGGATCGGAATGGTGATGCCATCGGCGAGACCTGCTTCAGCTGCTTCGTTCAGGATGCGAAGCTGATCGCTGGCAAGGCCAGCGCGAAAGACGCGGTCGCTCCACTGAAATGGCAGTGTCTGCCGCCGCGCCGCCCAATAAACGGGATCGCGCGTTGCATAATTCTGGTCACTGAAGCGCTGTAGCCATGGGAGCGGATAGTCTACCATCATCACGGCGTCCGCGGGCGGCTTGAGCGGATCGACATGCGAGGCGCATGCGGCATAGCTGAAGCCAAGCGCACGCATCTCGCGCATGAACGCCGCGTGGAGTTCGGCAACGTTTGTAGCGCGATCGCAGACCTCCGCGAACGCCCAGTTGATGCGGGCTTGCATGGGAACCTCCTCGCCCCGCAACTTTTAGATGGCGAAGAAGCTTCGATGACAAGAGCGCGTGCAACATTTGCGTGGCTAAATTTTCCGCCCCATGGACGTGAATATCTTTTGAGAAATCTTTTCCAAGATTTCTGCACAAACTTTGCGCACAGCGGCGCAAATAAATCAGATGGTGGGTTTGATTTGTCCTGAATTAATTGCGCGCGCCACGGCTTGAATACGCGTGCTAGCGCCCAAGCGCACCCGCGCACGTTCAATGTGGCGCCGTACAGTTGCAACGCTCAAACCCAAACCGCGCGCAATGTCCGCGTCTATTAAACCGCTAGCGCAAAGCTCCAGGCATTGACGCTCTCGCCGGCGCAGTTCGGCAAAACGCGGGGCTGCCGCGATGCACATCTGGGCTGCCCGGTGGTGGACGACGACATTGATCAGCTTGCCGGCGGCATAAATATCTTCCGGCATGTCCGGCTCGCTCGACACCAGTGAAGCCGAGGCGCGAAGCGGGAGAATGGACGCCAACGTATGAGTTCGCCCGTGGCGGAGCCCGAACTCGCTCGCCTCGTTGAGGATGCGGCGCTGACGCCAAGACAGCGGTTGCAGAAATTCTGGATCGGTCCAAACGAATTCGCCGGCCCCCGCCTCCGCAGCTCGATAAACCGGATCGACGAGATGGTAACGCTGCGCCGAAAAGTGAGCGATCCACTCTTTGGGATAGTTCTGAAAAACGTAGGCGGCGCGATCGCGCCGGAGCGGATCGGCATGTACGCCAAGAGCCACGAACGTAAATCCGATCTCAACCATTCGGCGCCGCCAGATCGCTTCAAGTTCGCCAAGCGTCGCTGCCGCCTCGCACGCGGCTGCGAAAGCGATCATATCGGCGCTGATGAGCGTTTCCCGCATGCAACCCGAAGTATAGCTGATTTCGTCGGCCGCATCACCTCCCGTCGGCTGCCTCAATTTGAGCACTTAACACCAACGCGCGTGACGAAACTCGCATGCGAGTCGGCGCCCCAAGCGCGAGGCGCCCCGGGAGAGTTGCAACATGTGGCGACACTAGGAATTCAGCGTGACGCTCCCATCCATGCGGGAGCGGACACTCGACAAGCGACTGGTTTGGAGCGGCGTCGCCGCTGCCTCGATCAGCGTTCTTGCGTGTTTCGCGGCCACGCAATCATGCGCGCAGACCTTCAGCTATCAAACCGCGCTCGGCAGGCCAGCTTTCGTGTTCGGCTCAACGCCGATTTACGCGCCCTTCTCGATCTTGACCTGGTCAGAGCGCTGGAGCGCCCGATATCCGCGCGCCTTTGCGTTGCCGAAACTGATCGTCTTCGCAGGCTTCCTGAGCAGCGCAATGCTCGTGCTGTTGGCTTTGAAGGCTTCTCAGCCCAGTCAGCGGCCGTTCGGCGCTAAGAGCTGGGGTGCCCGTAAAGACGCGCGTGATGCGGGCTTATTCGCCGAGGGCGGCATCATTATCGGCAAGCTAGACGGCGAGATCCTCGCTTACGATGGCCCGCATCATCTCTTGCTGACCGGCGGCACGCGCTCCGGCAAGACCCGCGGCAGCGTCATTCCCACGCTGCTCGCGTCGCCTCATTCGATCCTCGTCTTGGACTTGAAAGGCGAGCTTCATTCCGGCGACGCCCGCGTCGATTTTCCTGGCACTGCCGGCTGGCGCGCAAAGCTCGGGCCCGTCATCCGCTTTGCGCCGACCGATGCGATCTCAGACCGGCTCAACCTCCTCGATACGATCCGGCCCGGCGCACAGGAAGTGCGCGACGTTCAGAACCTCGTGGAGCTTATCGCCGACCCTTATGGTGACGGCCGCTTTCAGGAGTTCTGGGACCGCGCCGCCAAGCAAATCCTGGCCGGTCTCATCATCCACGTCGTCTATGCCGAACCGTTGCCGAGCAAGACTCTCGCCCGCGTGTTCGAGTTGCTGGCGCGTTTCGATGAC
>DASPMA010000488.1:0-5874 GCA_035627335.1 Binatia bacterium | reverse complement strand
CCGCAATGGGCTATTCGATGGCAGCGAGAACCGCCGGCGCGAACTCGGCACTGTGTTCGGCGTCGAGTTGCAGGGCGCGTTTTAGTTTGCGCGCGTCTCCAGGCCGAGCGATTCAGCGATCGAGGACCACGGCACCAGCTTGAAGTTCTGGTGCTCCGGTGGCGCGATGTTGCGGCCGTCCTGCGCGATGAAGAGGCCGCCAGCGTACGGCCCACCGAGATTGGCGCTGGTCACGTCAAGTCCGTCGGTTTCGGAAATGCCGTCGATGCCTCGCGCGGGGTCCGCAAGCGCGGCGAACGAGCCAAGATATTCGTTGTTACCTTCGCGGCGGAAGACAGCGTACGTATTATTGCCCTGGCTCGAGAGCACCAGATAGCCGCGCCCGCCGCCAAGATCGTATAGGCCGATGCCTTCCAGGTCGTCCTTCAGCGCTTCGTTGCCTTCGACAGTGGCGACGGGGACCGGCGTCGCCGGCGCATCGGGCTCGGCGCCAAGGCGCCAAAGGCCGACGTCTTCCTCAGCGACGTAAAGCACGCCGGTTTCATCGTCGGCGACGCAGCCCTCGGTTTGTGTGGCGAAGGGGATGTCGCGCACGCGATTGGCCCGCACGCGGCCGTTGCCGGCGTCCGCCAGCTCCCACTGGCGCACTGGGCCGTTGCTGTCCGTCACGAAGACGTACGTCCGGCCCGATTGCGCGCTGCGATACATGCAGAGGCCGTAAGGATCGACGAAGCCAGTAGGCTGCAAGCCATCCGCGACGTTCACGAGCTGACGCGCCGCGCCATCGACACGATAGATCGAAATGCCATCGTCCGTGCGATTACTCGCCGTAACGAGCGAAACATTCCGACCGCCGAGACTGAAATTGTCGCGCAGGTCCACATTGTTCATGCGTCCGTCGGGCAGGAATTGCAGAACCCGGCCCTGCAAGTCGTAGACATAGAGTCCAGATTGCTTCTGCGTGCCGATGACGATGCTGCGTGAAGGATTGGCGCGGTCGACCCAGATCGCCGGATCGTCCGCGCTATCGCCATCGGTTTCGACCGGCGCGGTCTCCACCGAGGGATGCACGATCGCCATGGTCGATTCCGGCGCCACGCGGGGATCGCGCGGCGCACCTGCGGCAAGGCCCAGCGCGCCGGCAATCTCAGACCATGACACCAGCTTGTAGTTTGTGCCGCCCGCATTCTCATCGTCCATGGCAATGAACGCGCCTTGAGGAAAGCTGCCGCTGAACGCGAAACTGCTCGCATTCAAGCCGCCTGCGGCTTCGACGCCGACAACGCTGAACGTGCCGACGAAGGCGTGGTCGTTATTGCGGTCATAGACATGGAATTGATTGGCGGAGGCGTCGGACGCGACAAGATAGTTCGCCGCGCCTGCGTTGTAGACAGCGAGGCCGCCGGCTTCCTCCGTAACGTGACCGATGCGCGCCGCGTCGATCAGCTGCGGCACAACTTCGGCTTCGGGATCTGCGTCAAAGCGCCAATAGCCGACGCCTTGCTCGGCGACATAAAGGTCGCCGGTGGCGTCATCGGCCGTGCAGAAACTGACTTCCGACGCGAGATGAAGCTGGCGCACGAGACGGGCGTCAAGCGCGTTTCCGTTCGCGAAAACCATGTACTGCGCGATCTCACCGCCGCCGCCGAGCGCGAACGCGTACAATGTCGAGTCCCGCGCATCGCGATAGAGACATAGGCTCTCGCCGGCAAAGCCGAGATTGATTTCGCGCGCGGTGCGCTCGCGCGCGGCGCCCGAGTCAGCGTCAAGGTCGAAGAAGCGCAAACGGTTGCTGGCGCCATCGAGACCTGCGACGACCCATGCGCCGTTGCTTGGCGCGCCATAGCGCGCATCCACGCCTACAATTGCGCCGCCGCCGAGCGCGCCCAAGCGCTCGCCGGAAAGATCGTAGAGTTCGATGCCCGCGCTCTCGCTCGAGCCGACGATAAGACCACCGCCATTGTCACGCGGAAGCACCACCGCGGTGTTTGCATCAGATTGCACGGTGGGCGCCGTCTCGGCGGCTGGCGCAATACCGGCCGGCGCGGGCACACCCGTCGTCGCACAGCCTGCCATTGCTGCGGTTGCGAACAGTCCGAATGCCCAATGCTTGTGCATAGTGTCCCCTCTAACGCCTTGATCGCACAACCTGCAGCGGTGCGTGACGATTTCGCGTTGCATTGCTGCCACCCACGTTCGGCTTCTGCAAGGGAAATTCCAAATCTGTTGCACTTTGGAATATTCGTTCATATCATCCCGCTGTCATGACAATCCCGTACTGCGCCCGGACAGGAAAGCCGGCCGGATACGGGAGCCAGGGGAGGAAGCGACGATGAAATCCATGCGCAAAGCGGCGTTGCGGACGCTGCTGATGATGAGCTGCCTTGCTCTGCCAGGCATTGCCGTCGCCCAAGATCAGCCAGCGGAAGACGAGACGCTTGAGGAAGTCGTCGTCAGTGGCGAAATCCCGATGCGCAATCGCACCGATACGGTCGCGCCGGAACTGGTGTACGACCAGCGCTTCTTCGAACAGTTCGAACCGCTTTCCGTCGGCGATCAGCTTTCGCGGGTGCCGGGCGTGGCGTTCACAAGCGACATTGGCGAGCGCGATGCGCCGCAAATGCGCGGTCTCGGCGAAGGCTTCACGCAAGTGCTCGTCAACGGCCGGCCGATTCCGGGCGCAGGCAATGACCGCACCGTGTTCGTCGACCGCATTCCCGCGGAAATCATCGATCGCATCGAGATCGTGCGCGCGCCGAGCGCGGACATCGACAGTCAGGGCATCGGCGGCACGATCAACATCATCTTAAAGGACGGCGCCAGCCTTCCGCCGGGCGCGATCGCGCGTATCGGCGGCATCTACGATGTCGATAATGAAGAGCTGAGCGGGCTTGGCGCGCTGTCCTTCTCGGGACGCACCGAGGACCGGCGCGTCGCATGGTCCGCGACTTTCGATGCGCAGCAGCGCTACAACTCGAAAGATCTGGACCAGCAGCTGTTCGACGACACCTCGCCGGGGTTCGACCCCAGTACCGATGGCACGCAACTATTCCAGCCGGATGCGTTCGACCCGACCGTGCCGTCCACCCTCGCGGTGGAGCATGAGGACCAGATTGACACCCGGGAGAGCACCGACCTTTCATTCAACGGCGACATTACGTTCGAATTAGCGCGCGACCACACGCTGCGCCTGGACGCCTTCGCGCTGAACACCGAGCGCGACGAGACGGAAGCAGGCATTCTCTATGTGCGCAGCGACGATCTCGGCGACGGCGGCGACGATGACGGGGACGTCTCCGACGAGGCGTGGAATCTCGATGAGATTACCTCGCAGGCCCAGCATATCGAACAGCAGAGCTACGGCCTCTCCGCGCTGTACGAGGCGCAACTCAGCCAAAGCTGGTCGTTCGAAAGCCAAGCACGCTGGGCAAACTTCACCGAAGACAATGTCGAGACCGACTTCGAGGGCGATCCGCCGGAACCGGCCGAGCAAATTGTTATCGACAGCGACGATACGGAAATGTCCATCGACGGCGAGCTGACGTTCAATTCCGACAGCTTCGCTCAAGGCTTGGGAATGTCAGGCTTTGAACTCGCTTTTGGCGTCGCGCTGAAAAACAAGACGCGCGATTTCAGTCAGCAGGAATTTGAAGACGACAACGGCGATGGCGACTTCGACGATTTGGACGACAATATCACGCCCGACAGCGGCCTGTTCGAATATGAGGAAGATCGGCTCGACGCGTGGCTGATGACCGAGCTGGAGTTCACCCCGAGCGTCACCTTGCAGCTCGGGGTGCGCTCCGAGAACACGGACACGACGGCGAACGTCGTGGGCGGTGCGAGCGGGTCTAGCTCGACGCACCAGCTCAACCCCTCCGCGCACTTGCAGTGGGACGTGTGGGAGAATGGCCAAGTCCGCGTCAGCGTGGCGCGCACCGTTCGGCGGCCGTCCCTCGACCAGGTCGTGCCGTTCGCGAATTCGGATTCGCCTGAAGATGACGACGAAACGTTCGGCAACCCGAACCTCGATCAGGAAACTGCCTTGGGTTACGACATCGGCTACGAGCACCGCATCGGCCGGCGCGGTGTGATCGGCTTCAATTACTTCCATCGCGACGTAGAGGATTTGATTTCGCTTGTGAACACGGGCGTCTCAACCGGTGTGCCAGGCGCGTTCGAGTACACGTTCGAAAACACGGGCGACGGCGAGGTCTCGGGTTGGGAAGTCGACGTTTCGACGCCGCTCGACTTCATTGGGCTGCCGAATACGGGCTTCTTCGCCAACTATACTGAACTCGATTCAGAACGGACCGAACCGCTCACGGGGATGACGGCGCGTTTCAACGCGCAGCCCGAGTACGTCTACAATTACGGGCTCACCCATAACATCGAGTCCTGGGACACCAGCTTCGGCTTCAGCTATCGCAAGCAGGGAATGTCGGAATCGGTGTTCCTCGGCGAAGTCGAGCGTCAGTGGTACGACGGCAATCTGGAGGTGTTCGTCGAGCATCGCCTGACGGACAGCCTCGTGCTCCGCCTGGTCGGCAACAACCTTCTGGACGCCGACAGCATTCAGGCCGAGCAGAATTTCGATGGCGACTTCGCTTCCGAGATTATCGATGCTCAGATCGCAGGCGACGTCGATGAGTTCGAGATCGAGCGCGAAAACTCCTCGCCGACCGTGCTTGTCTCGCTGCGCGCAGTGTTCTGACGGGAAAGACGCTCTCCCGTATCTTCAAGCGGCCCCGAAAGGGGCCGCTTTTCTTCAGAGCGCGACGGGCGCGCCGGTTTCGTGCGATCGCTGGGCGGCAGTGGCGAGGCCAAGTGCGGCGACGCCGTCAGCGTAGCCGATCTCCGCTTGCGCGCCGTGGCAGAGCATGTCCGCGAAGTGCGCGATTTCGCGCCGGTAGGCTTCGGCATAGCGATCGAGGAAGAAGTTCTGGAACTGATCGCCCTGGGCGCCGCTCTCCGTCCAGGCTTCCACCGTGCTCTCGACGACGTTGCCGGCGCGGAGCGCGCCTTGCGCGCCGAACGCTTCGATGCGCTGGTCATACCCGTAGCCGCTGCGGCGGCTGTTGGAAATGACGCAGAGCTTGCCGGACGGAGTACGTAGCACCGTCTTCGCCGTGTCGATATCGCCGAGCTTGCCGATCTGCGGATCCACCAGGCACGCGCCGGCAGCGAACACTTCGCTGGGCTCTTCGCCTAGCAGCCAGCGCGCCATGTCGAAATCGTGGATCGCCATGTCTTTAAACAAGCCGCCACTGACCGGGATGTAGCCCGCGGGCGGGGGAGAAGGGTCGTGGCTGGTGATATGCAGTGTCTCGAGCTTGCCGACAGCGCCGGAGTCCAGCTTGGCCTTAAGCGCGCGGAAGTTCGGATCGAAACGGCGATTGAAGGCGAGCAAGAGGCGCGCTTTCGCCTGTGCGAAACCCGCCTCGGCGGAGCGCGCGCGTTCAAGGTCGAGATCGATCGGCTTCTCGCAGAACACCGCCTTGCCGGCTTGCGCGGCGCGCAAGCTGAAATCGAGGTGCGTGTCGGTGGAACTGGCGACGATGACGCCGGCAACGCCTGCATCGCCGAGCGCGGTATCGAGATTGGCCGTTTTCGCGCCAAATCTAGCGGCGACGGATATCGCGGCATCGGCGATCGGATCTATGACGTACGCCAGCTCAAGCTCCGGATGCGTGGCGACGTTGCCGGCGTGGATGCGGCCGATCCGGCCCGCGCCGATAAGGGCAATCTTGTGCACTAGAGCTTCACCACAGTGTTGTTGCGCGCCGATTCCGCGCAGGCTTCGGCCCAGGCCAGCGCCTGTAGACCTTCTGCATAGCCTACTTGCGGCGTGGCGCGGTTCGCCACCACATCGGC
>DASPMA010000487.1:0-18262 GCA_035627335.1 Binatia bacterium | reverse complement strand
CCTGCAGCCTGAGGCGCTCCATCATGGTCGGCGTCGCCACCATCACGCGCCCCGACTTGTCGTGGAAGGCGTGCATGAAGCGATAACCGGCCCAGAGCGGGATCCACCAGAATCGCGCCGTCACGTACTCCGGAAATTGCGTATGGTAGCTCGTCGTAAACGGAAACTTGTGTTTCAGGCACACCGCGCGCGCGTCCCAGCCGAGCGTGCCTTCGGTGGCGATGTGCACCGCGTCCGGCGCGAAGGCGAGGAAGCGATCTTCCACATCATCGCGCGCCCCCAGCGCCAAGCGGATTTCGGAATAGGTGATCAGCGGGATCGTGTTCGGATAATCGGCAGGCGAGACCACCTCGATCTTGCAGCCCATCGCCTTCAGTTCACGCATCGTGCTGGCGAGCGTGCGCACGACGCCGTTTACTTGCGGCTCCCAGGCGTCGGTCACCAGCATGATGCGGACGGGCAACTTTTCCGCGCTATCGGGCGACATGTCCGGCAGGTCGGCGTCAGCGGGCGGCGTGTCGGCGTCGGTGCTCACGGGGCCGTCTCTGACCACGGGGCCGGGGGCGGCGCAAGGGCCGCCGGCGCCGCTTGCCCTCGGGCGCGGAGACGCGCACATGACGGCCATGCAAACCGCCGCCAAGGGCAAATCCGCCGCCCTCGATTGGGACGCGCTAGACGCTCTGAAATATCAGGATGAAGACGCCGCGGTCGCGGCGCTGATCGCCGAGCCGCCGCTCGACGCCGCCGCGCGCGCCAGCGTGGCCGCCGAGGCGCGGGCCCTCGTCAAGCGCGCGCGTGAGCTGAAGCACCGCAAGGGCGTGATGGAGAGCTTCCTGGAGGAATACGGGCTCTCCACGGCCGAGGGCTTGGCGCTCATGTGTCTCGCTGAAGCGCTGCTGCGCGTGCCCGACGACGAGACAGTCGACAAGCTGATCGCGGAGAAGATCAGCACGGGGCGCTGGAGCGAACATCTCGGCCGATCGGACCATTGGCTGGTCAACGCCGGCACGTGGGGGCTGATGCTGACCGGCGGCATCGTGAAGCTGCCGGAAGAGATTCACGACGCCAGCCACTTCCTCGCCAGCATGACGCGCCGCATGGGTGAGCCGGCGATCCGGCTCGCGGTGAACCAGGCCATGGTGATCCTCGGGCGCCAATTCGTGCTCGGGCGCAGCATCGACGCCGCGATGAAGCGCGGCGCCGGCATGCAGCGCGGCGGTGCGGCGAGCCGCTTTTCGTTCGACATGCTGGGCGAAGGCGCGCGGACCACCGCGGATGCTGAGCGGTATCTCGCAAGCTATGCGCACGCAGTCGATACGGTTGGACGTGCGTCGGAAGGGCAGGGGCCGCACGCGTCGTCCGGTGTGTCGGTGAAGCTCTCCGCGCTGCATCCCCGCTACGAGGCGCGTCAAGAGGACCGCGTGTTCGCCGAACTTTACCCGCGCGTGCTGCAGCTGGCGGAAGCGGCGAGGAAATGGAACATCGGGCTTACGATCGACGCCGAAGAGGCTGACCGCCTCGTGCTTTCGCTGGAGCTGTTCGAGCGCCTGGCGCTTGAGCCTTCGCTGGCGGGCTGGGAAGGGCTGGGGCTTGCGGTGCAAGCGTATCAAAAACGCACGCGCGCGCTGATCGAGCGATTGATCGTGCTCGCACGTCGACGCGGCGCCCCGATCCAGACCCGGCTGGTGAAGGGCGCCTACTGGGACGGCGAGATCAAGCGCGCGCAAATCATGGGCCGGCCTGATTTTCCGGTGTTCACCACGAAGGCGGCGACCGACGTGCACTATCTCGCCTGCGCGCGCGATCTGATCGCCGCGCGCGGGGCGATTTTCCCGCAATTCGCCACCCATAATGCGCACACTGTCGCGGCGGTGCGACGGATGGCGCAAGGCGCGGGGTTCGATGCGTATGAATTCCAGCGCCTGCACGGTATGGGCGAGGCGCTTTACGCCGCGCTCGATCCGCCGGCGCCGCTGCGCGTCTATGCGCCGGTGGGCACGCATGAAGATTTGCTGCCGTACCTCGTGCGGCGTTTGCTGGAGAATGGCGCCAACACGTCGTTCGTGCATTCCTTTCTCGACGAGGATGTTGCGCCGGAAATCGTCGCGGCCGATCCGCTCGCCGCGCTTGAAGCCAAGCCGCGCCGGCATCCGCGTCTGCCGCCGCCGCCGCAGCTCTATGGCGCCAGCCGCCGCAATTCGACGGGCCGCGATCTTTCCATCGCAAGCGAGCGCGATGCGATTGTGCGCGCCGCGACCAAGCTGGAGCTGCCAGAGGTGAGTTCACTGGCGCCTGCGCGGGCTATGGCGACGGCGGGATCCGCGTTCAAGGATTGGGACAGGCGCGGCGGCGCGACGCGCGGCGCCATCCTGCGCGCGATGGCCGATGCTCTGCAGGCGCATGAAGATGAACTCGTCGCGCTGACGGCAAAGGAGGCCGGGCGCAACTTGCAGGACTCCATCGACGAAGTGCGCGAGGCGGTGGACTTCTGCCGTTACTATGCGGCCGAGGCCGAGCGCTTGTTCTCCGGCCCGCGCGCGCTGCCGAGTCCGGCCGGCGAGACGGACCATCTCGAACTGCATGGGCGCGGCGTGTTCGTCTGCATCAGCCCATGGAATTTTCCGTTGGCGATTTTCACGGGCCAGATCGCCGCCGCGCTGGCGGCCGGCAACACCGTTGTCGCCAAGCCTGCCGAACAAACGCCTCGTATCGCCGAAGCGGCGGTGAGGCTCTTCTATGCGGCCGGCCTGCCGCATAACGTGCTGCAACTCGTGCAAGGCGACGGCAAAGTGGGCGGCGAACTCGTCGCCGATCCGAGTGTTGCCGGCGTCGCGTTCACCGGCTCGACAGAGGTCGCGCGGCTCATCAACCGCACGCTCGCGGCAAAGGACGGTCCGATCGTGCCGTTGATTGCTGAGACAGGCGGGCTCAATGGTCTCTTCGTCGATACGACCGCGTTGAAGGAACAGGTCGTCGACGACGTGCTGATCTCGGCGTTCAACTCCGCCGGCCAGCGCTGCTCCAGCTTGCGCATTCTGTTCCTGCCGCACGACACAGCGGATGAAGTGCTGGAAACGCTGCTCGGCGCGATGGACGAGCTTGTCGTCGGCGATCCAACCGATCCGCGCACGGACATCGGGCCGATCATCGACGCTGAAGCCAAATCTTACTTGGACAAACATGTTGAGCGCATGCGCAAGGACGCGCGTGTGCTGAAGCAGATCGATGTGTCGAAGCTCGGCGGCAATTATTTTGGCCCGGCGGTGATCGAGCTCGCGGGCCTGCATCAGATCGAGAAAGAAGTATTCGGCCCGATCCTGCACGTCGTGCGCTACGATCCTGGCAAGGTCGCCGAGGTTGGCGCAGCGCTTGCGGCGAAAGGCTACGGCCTGACGCTCGGCGTGCATTCGCGGCTGGAAAGCTTCGCTGAAGAAGTGCGCGCCGTTGTGCCGGCCGGCAATTGCTACGTGAACCGCACCATTGTCGGAGCGGTCGTCGGCGTGCAGCCGTTCGGCGGCTCCGGCCTTTCAGGCACCGGCCCCAAAGCCGGTGGCCCGAACTACCTGCCGCGTTTTGCCGAAGAGCGCGCCGTCTCTGTGAATATCGCCGCCCAAGGTGGCGACCCACACCTGCTCAATCTCTGATGCAAACACTCGCGGACTCGCTAGCGTTGCATGCGACCGGCGAGGGGAGCTGGCGCGCGTTCGCCGATCCGCGGAACGAAGCGAACACCGGCATGTTCGGCGGCTGGACGGCGGCGCTGCTGATGAAGTCGGTGCTGAGCGACGCTCGCGCACAGGGCGAGCCGTCCGCCATCACTATCAGCTACGTCAACCGGGTTTCACCAGGCAGAGAACTCAACGTGCGCGCGTCTCCAATCGGCGGCGGCCGCTCCGTGATGACATGGCGCGCCGAAGTGCTGCGCGAGAGCGACGACGCGCTGCTCGCAAGCGCGTCTGTTCTCATCACAAACCGTCGCGACACCGATGGCTTTACCGAATGGAAGACGCCATCGGCGCCCATCCCTGAAGAGCTGCCCATGGTGCATCCGCCGGCGACGTTCGGGCAGCACGTGGACATGCGCATGAACAAGGCGCCGTTTGGCAATAGCGACAGTCATTCCGTGCAGTGGATTCGCGAACGCACCGGCCACGCTGTCGATCATGTCCTGCTTGCCTATCTCGCGGACTGTTATCCACCGCGCATCCTCTACCGCGGCTCCGCGCCGCGCCCGTCGTCGACGCTTACGATGTCCGTCTATTTTTACGCCAGCGCCGAGGAACTCGCCGCGGTTGGCGACGACTTCATGCTGAGCGAAGCCGTCGGCACGCGCGCGGAACAATCCATTGTCGGCTCGCAGCTTCGCTTGTGGAGCCGGTCCGGCGCGCTATTGACCACGAGCGAGCAGCTGTGCTGGTTCAAGTGAGCTTGCCGCGCGGGCCCGCTGCCGCGTAAACAAAGCCATGTCCCGCGACGATAACGTCACGCCGTTCCGCCGTCCCAGGCCGCGCCCCGTCGCGCCGCAGCGCGGCAGCGGCATGGGCTTCAAGACGCATCGCGGCAAAGTCGTGCTGGTGCATGTGCTGACGTTGATCGCGTTCGCGGCCGCGCTCATCGGCACGCCCGCGATCAATCTACTGTTCGCCGATCCGTCAGCCACGATCATCGGCCAGGCGCGCATCGTGGGCTGGATTGTCGGGCTCGTCGCCGCAATCGCTGCCGTCGTGGTCGCGTATTCAAACCGCGGCGCGGCGATGCCCTGGGCTAATACACACCACGAACACGCGATGCGAACCCTGTTGATCGGCTACGCAATCTGGGTCGTGGCCGGTTTGCTCATCTACGTCCACGGCGTGTTGGCGATCGCCACGATGTTCATCCAGATCGGCGTCTTTATCTGGGCTGCGATACGCGCCTGCGTCGCGCTCGTGTTGGGGATTGCCCGCAAACCCGTGCCCAATCCGCGTGGCTGGTTTATCTGAGCCGCGCGCTACTCCACAATTCGGCAGCCGTACGCGCCATCGAACGTCGCCTCCGAGCTGATCGCGCCGAAGAGAACGCTGGCGCGCACTTCCTCGCCTTCAGCAGCAATCGTGATGTTGCGCCGGACGTCCTCGGGATAATCGTTCATGCAGGCGTCCAGCGTCCGGCCGCTCACATGCACGCATGAGCACAATTGTTTGGCTGCATAGCCCGTGGCGATGTGCGCGTAGGTGACCTGATCGCGCGCGGCCCAGGCGCCGCCGGCGACCCCAGCCACAAGGACGACCAGCACGATCAGCCAAATCCAGCGTTTGCGCGACACGGGCGCCTCCCCCTATGCTTGCGCCAGCATAGCGAAGACGAGGGGATGCGTCATGCTGCGCGGAATGGTGACGGCGGCGTTTTTGGCGGTCGCGAATGTGGCGGCAGCGCAGGAGCTTTATCCCTTGCCGTCTCAACCGGCGGGCCTCGCGTGGCCGACGCAGGAGTGGGAAACGGCGCCGCTCCCGGGGGATGTCGACCGGGCCGCCTTCGATCTTGCAGTCACCGAAGCATTCGCGGGCGAGCATCCGCTCATGGGCGAGACGCGCGCCGTTGTGGTCGTCCAGGGCGGCCGCATCGTGTTCGAGCGCTATTATGACGGCTTCACGCGCGACACCCGGCTGATCTCGTGGTCGGTTGCGAAATCGGTGACGCACGCGCTAGTGGGCGCGGCGGTGCTGCAGGATCGCGTCGCCATCGACACGCCGATGGGCAATCCGCAATGGCGCGCCGGCGACCGGCGCGCCTCCATTACCTGGCGCGATTGGCTCAACATGGTGGACGGCCAGGATTACCTGGAGATCGGTGCGCCGAGCATCCTCGCGAACGACGTCACGCACATGCTGTATGGGCGCGGCCGCGGCGACACGGCACGCTTTGCGTCAGGTCTGCCGCTGATCCACGATCCGGGCGCCCACTGGAATTACAATTCCGCCGGCACGATCCTCACCGCCGATGCGCTGACCCGCGTCATCGTCCCCGATGCGCGCGACGCAATAGATCGGCGCAATCGCATGCGCGCCTGGATGCAATCGTCGTTATTCGGTCCGATCGGCATGCATCCGGTTGTCGAGTTCGACCCGCAGGGCCTCTTCTACGGCAGCGCCCTAATCTGGGCGACGCCGCGCGACTGGGCGCGGTTCGGCTATCTCTATCTGCGTGGCGGCGTATGGGATGGGACGCGCGTGCTGCCGGAAGGCTGGGTCGACTTCGCGCGCACGCCTGGTCCTGCGTCCAATACTGATATTTACGGCGCGCATTGGTGGTTGACGCCGCGCAGTGGAAGCGGGCGCCCGCAGCGCTCCCTCATCACCGGCGACGAGATGCGCGACGCGTTCTCCGCGCAGGGCCACGAAGGCCAGATCATTGTCGTCGTGCCGTCGAAAGATCTTGTGCTGGTAAGACTCGGACGCTTTGACGGCGGCGGCGAAGCGTGGAATGCGCTCGGCGACTGGGCCACGAACATGATCGGCGCGTTCGGCGCCCGGCCCGCGAGATAAGAGGAGGCGGCGATGGTTGGCGAAGTCGAAGGCCGCGAGGCGAAACAGCAAGCCGCGAAGATTCTGCGCGACGCCGGCTTCAAGTATTTGGCGTCCGAACTGGAGCACGGCTCGCTCTACGGCCTCGGCAAGGACGAGCCGTTCTTTCTCTTGTGCGGGCGCGACCGGCTGGCGCCGACGGCGATCAAGTCATGGATCGAAGCCGCCCGCATCTCCAACGTGCCCGACCACAAGTTGGAATCGGCGCACGAGACGATCGAAGCGATCGAAGGCTGGCCTGGCGACCGGCATTATCCGGATTAGGCGGCGCGCATCATCGCGTGCGCGCGGTCGAGCGTCTTATAAATGTTCACGCGCGCATCGTTGAGGCAGGTACGATCAAGCGCCAAGCCAAGGTTGTTGAGTTCGAACGCTACTTCCGGCTCGTTTTGCAGCTCCGCAAGCGCGGCCGTGCCTTGCACGCGGTTGACGAAGGCGTTGACGCCCGTGCCCTGCGCATCGAGCACGCGCAAACGCAGCTGCCGCAGCGCCGTGCTCAAAGGCGGCGGCGCGCCGGCGCGGTCCTCACGCCTGCGATCGGTCCACCTGAGGCCGCCAGCGTTTTGGCGGCGGTCGGGCCCGAAATAGGTGTCGTTATCAACCCACAGCATCGTCGTCTCGTCGCCGCGTTTTGCGGCTGGGGCTTCTGCTCGCATGGATTTTAGCGCCACACTGTTTGTCGAAGCGTTCAGGAACATTGTGAAAATGCGTTGTGGTTGAGCCGCCGTTAGTCACGCGCCCGGCGCCAGATCTCTTCCATGCTCGGCGCGCCGCCTATGACGTCCTCCGACGGGCGTGTCTGCACCAACGTGAAGCCAAGCCGCGAGGCCAGCGCGCGCGACTGAACATTGCGCGTATCTATGGTTGCCTCGAAGGCAACCACGCCCGCGTTTTCGAGGCGGGCGATCACGGCGACGAGCGCTTCGCTGGCGTAGCCGCGCCCCCAGAACGCCCGCCCGAACAGGTAGGCGATGGATGCGGGAGCATTGGGCGGCACGGTCGTTTCGACGATGCCTACCGCATCGCCGCTCTCCCGCAACCATACTGTCCAGTTCAGCCACTGGTCCGCGCGGCCATCGGCCGTGCGCCGCGATATTCGCGCGAAGCGGTCTTCGATCTCCGCGCTCGAAGCCGGCGGCTTGCGAGCGATCCACTGATAAAGCGCCGGATCTCCCAGCACCGGCCATATCGCGGCCGCGTCGGCCACAGCCACCGGCCGCAGCATCAATCGTTCGGTACGAAACGGCTCGCGGGAAACCTCGATCATGCAAGCCCCAATATTGCCCGCACATCGGCCGGCGTCTTGCCGCTCTCACGCAATCCTCGCAGCGTCGCGGCCTGTTCGCGCTTGGCGAGGCGCTTGCCATCGGCGCCGAGCATCAGCTTGTGGTGGCGATACGCCGGCTGCGGCAAGCTGAGCAGCTTTTGCAGCAGCACGTGCAGGTGCGCGCTCTCGCGCAAATCCTCGCCGCGTATCACGTGCGTGACGCCCTGCAGCGCATCGTCCCAGACTGAGGCAAGGTGATAACTGGCAGGGAAATCTTTCCGCGCCAGCACTGCGTCGCCCAGCTTCTCAGGCTCAGCGCGGACGAGGCCAGTTTCGTCCTCGAACACGAGCGCGAAGTAAGCCGACCCAAGCGCGGCGCGCGCCTTCTTCAGCGACAGCCGCCACGCGAACGATTCGCCGGCGTCGAGCTTTGCCTTCTCCTCGTCCGGCGCCAGCGCGCCGCCAACGAACACTTCGCCGCTTTCACCATGCGGCGCCGAGGCGATGGCTTCCGCAATCTCGCGCCGCGTACGAAAGCAGCGATACACCAGTTCGCGTTCGATCAAGCTTTGAAGCGCGCCTTCGTAGTCGCTCATGTGCTCCGATTGGCGCCGCACCGGCTCTTCCCATTCGATCCCCAGCCAAGCAAGGTCTTCGAAGATCGCCGCCTCAAACTCAGATCGTGCTCGCCCCCGGTCGATGTCCTCGATACGCAGAATGAAGCGCCCGCCCGCCGCGCGCGCCGCATTGAACGCCGTCAACGCGGAGAAGGCGTGCCCAAGATGCAAGTATCCCGTAGGTGAGGGCGCGAAGCGGGTGACGAACGGCATCCGGGAAAGGCTATCGCTCCGGATCGGGAGCCGCTACTAGGCGCCCCATGACAGTTTTCATCGACGGCCCTCGCGTCCCGCCCGCACGTGGCGGCAAGCCGGATGCGCTGGTGATCCTGCTGCACGGCTATGGGTCGAACGGCGCCGATCTCATTAGCCTTGCGCCGTATTGGGCCAAGGCGCTGCCGGGCGCCGCATTCGTTTCGCCGAACGCGGTGGAGGCCGTGCCGCAAGTACCCGGCGGCTATCAGTGGTTTCCCATTTCCAATCTCGATCCGCACCTGATGGAGCAGGGGGCGAAATCAGCCGCGCAATCGGTGGATCGCTTCATCGACCGTGAACTGGAGAAGTACGGCCTCGACGCCAGCCGCCTTGCGCTCGTCGGCTTCAGCCAGGGCACGATGATGGCGCTGCACGTTGCGCTTCGTCGTCAACAGCCTGTCGCCGCCGTGCTCGGCTATTCCGGGGTCCTCGTCGGCGCGCGCACGCTACAGGAGCACATGCGCGCCAAGCCGCCCGTCCTGCTTGTCCACGGCGACCGCGATCCGACCATTCCGATTCCGGCCATGTTTGACTCGGTGGAGGCGCTGGCGGCTGCCGGCCACGGCGCGCAGTGGCACATTTCCTACGGCGTGCCGCACTCGATCGGCCCGGACGGTCTTGAACTGGGCGCGGCCTTTCTCGCCAACTATTTGAAAACCCCCGCCCTTACCGCCGCGCGTTGATTTCCGGCCGGCGTTGCCGCGCTGTCACGAACCTCAAGCGCCAAATCAGGTATAGCTGGATCGCGCCTGTGCTATACTGCAGGTGCGAAAAGGAGAGCGCCTTCAGTCCGGCACACCAGACCACCACGCGTCTAACTCTCCGGCAGTTCTGGAGCTGCCGGCGATGAACGTATCTAGCGCCCCCGTCGCAGGTTGGCCGGCGCTGGTGCTCAACGCCGATTTCCGTCCGCTGTCCTATTATCCGCTGTCGCTCTGGCCCTGGCAGGAGGTGGTGAAGGCCGTCTTCCTGGAGCGTGTCGACGTCGTCGCGCACTACGACCAGGAAGTGCACTCGCCCTCGCTGACGATGAAGCTGCCCAGCGTCATCTCACTGCGCGATTACGTGCATCAGGATCGGCCCCCGGCCTTCACGCGATTCAACGTGTTCCTGCGCGACGGCTTCGCCTGCCAGTATTGCCACGCGACCGAAGACCTGACCTTCGACCATCTCGTGCCGCGCTCCAAGGGCGGTCGCACGACATGGGAGAACATCGTCACCGCCTGCGCGCCGTGCAATCTGAAGAAGGGCGGCAAGTTCGCCCACCACACCGGCATGCGTCCGCAACGCCGGCCGCGCCGTCCGAACATGCACGAGCTGCAGCACATCGGCCGACGCTTCCCGCCGCACTATCTGCACGAAAGCTGGATGGACTATTTGTACTGGGACGTCGAGCTGGAGGCGTAAGCCTTAGTCCAGCGACATCCGCAGTTCCACGCGCTCGCTGCCGCGCTCTACGGCCAGCGTCATTGGCGACGTCCGCATTGCGGCCCCGAACTGTTCCGTCGACATCTGCGCGACTGCTGTGCCGTTAATAGCAACGATGCGGTCGTTGGCGCGCAGACCGGCGGCGCGGGCGATGGAGTTCTCCGCGGTGTCGTCGACCAACACGTAAGTCGCGCCGGCACGCAGAGGGAGCATCACGATGCCGTAGCGGCGCGTCGAGCCGCTGGTTTCGACTACACGTCGCAGCGCCGGAAACGGCGGCACGGCAGCTGCGGCGCTAACCGGCACATCGATCTCGCGCAGCGCTTCGTTCAACGCTTCCTCCATCGCCACGTCGCGGTGGGGCAGCACGCCGACGGTTTCCCAGCTTTGCGCGCCTGGCGCATAGCTGTTGCCAACGGGCAAGAAAATCTGGAATCGCCCGCCGCCGAAGCGGCGCTGGCCGCCATAATGGCCGGCGCCGCCCGTGCGCGTGCCGACGAGCGTTGCGCGGCCGGTTTCACGCAGGGCCTGCGAGAGGTGCTGGCACGCTGAACCCGTACGGCCGGTGAGCACGAACACGCGCGCGTCGGAGAGCGAATTGACGGGGGCGGTGGGCATCGCCCAGTGCTCATCGCGCGTAATGCCCGCGGGCGCCGACACGCGGCGCAAACGCGCACGATCGTCGCCGTCCAGCGGCGATGCCGCGTCCGAGCGCGTATCCATGATCATCACGCGCGTTGGCTCGGCGTAGAGCCGCGAGAACAGCACATCCATTTCGCGCAAGCCGCCGCCAGGGCAGCGGCGCAGATCGATGATGAGCGTTTGCGCATCTTCCAGGCGGTCGAGCGCCGCCGTCATCTGCCCGACGGATTCATCCGTGCTTGGCAGACCGTTGACGCGGAAATAGCCGACGCCGTCGGCAAGCCACATTGCATCGCTGATCGCTTGCCCACCGCCCGGCGGGCCATGGCGCACGCGCGGACCGGACGCGGTCGTGGCCGGCTGGCTCAGTGAGATACGCAGATGCGCGTCGGCGTGAACGGCGTTGAGTTCGGTTTCCAGCGTGTCCGCCAGCTGCTCTGGATCGCTTAGGCCGTCATAGGAACCTGCCGCGGCGCGCGTCCGGAGGTGGTCTGCATACTGGCGCGCCGCGTCGGGAAAAACGTAGTTGCGCTCCATCAGGTCGGCGAGTTCGCTGACCGCGGCGCGGATCGAGGCACGGTCCATGGCTTCGGCCACTTGGGCGTGCGCCGCGGAAACAAGCGCGCCGCTCTGCGGCCCGGCGGCGACTACCAAAGCGGCGGCGGCGACCGCCAAGGCTTGTGCAAGCGTCATATCCCTCTCCTTGTGAGGAGAGGACCTAGGCGCTGCAAGTTACGCCCGTTCGTCGGGTTTGAAACACGGCTGAAACAAAGGAGCGCGGGTCTTTAGACCCCCTTTTCCACCGGCAGGTGTTGCTTCGCGGGTCTAAAGACCCGCGCTCCTTTATTCCTGGAAGCCTTCGGAAACTTCGGTGAAGACGCCCTCGAGCTCGGTCCCGATCGGCGCGATCGCCGCGATGATGGCGAGGAAGATGAGCGCCGCGATGATCGCGTATTCGATCGCGGTCGCGCCGCGTTCGTCGGAGAAGAAGCGCTTCAGCATCAGGCGCTCCGCTCGATCAGGCGATCGACCAGCACCACGTCGGCAGGCGGCATCGCGTAGCCGCGCAGCTCTTTTGGCATCACCCAGGCAACGCCCTGCACCGCGTTCGCGTCTGGCTTGATCGCGCCCTGCCAGCGCGTAGCGATGTAGAGGGGCATCAAGAGATGGAAATCCGGATAAGCGTGCGAAGCGAACGCAAACGGATCGAGGGCGTCCGGTTCTACGGTCAAATCCAGTTCCTCCTTCAGCTCCCGCGCAAGCGCCGTCTCGGGAGCTTCACCCAACTCGACTTTGCCGCCGGGAAACTCCCAGAGGCCGCCAAGCTGTTTATGCTGCGGCCGTTGCGTGATGAGCACGCGCCCGCCAGCATCGATCAAAGCGGCAGCCGCCACCAGGAGGAGGCGCCGCGATGATGAGGCAGTATCGCCAGGTTGCATGAAAAAGCTGTGAGCCCGGATGGTTGAATGTAGCTTAAGGTACAGCGAACCCGATCTGCGTTTCACGCATCATTGACCACAAATTGCCACTCCGAACAGCCGCTTGCGCGCTAGGTTAAGCGCTTATGGATCGAAGCCTTGCCTTCGCCCTTCTATTGCTGGCCATGCCAGCGAGCGCGCAGAGCTATGGCGCGGCGCCGGTAGTTTCCGCGCAGCGCGTCGGCGACGGAGGGCGCGCCAGCGCCTCTATGGACGTGCGCGCGCCGCCCTCAGCGGTCTGGTCGATCCTGAGCGATTGCGGCCGGGCGCGCACTTTCATGCGCGATCTTGTCAGCTGCCGTGTCCTCGAACGCGGCGATGGCTGGGACATTCGCGAGCATCGCGTGCGCGGCTTTCCGCTGGGGCCGGTGATGCGCAACGTCTCGCGCATCACGCTCGAGCCGAACCGGCGTCTTGCATTTCACCGCCTCGCGGGCGATTGGACCCGCTCCGACGGTGAATGGCGGTTAACGCCGATCGATGGGGGGCGCGGCACGCACGTCGAATATCAGATCGACGCCGCCTTTCGCGGGCCGATTCCCGCCGGCATCTCGCAAGCGCGGCTCATCTCCAGCGTCCGCAACACACTCGCGGACCTTCGCCGCGAAGCCGAGCGCGCCACTGCGCCATCTGCAGGCGCGAATTAACCAACAGCACTTGCCCGGCGCGCGTGTTTGCGCTTTCGCAGGCGTGCTTCGTGCATCAGGCGTGAAGCGAGGAGTGGCGGGTGCTCACCTTTAACGCCGGCGTGCTCGATGCGGAGTTCGACGCCTGCGTGGTCGGCGCGGGGCCGGCGGGCATCGCCTGCGCGCTGGACTTGCGCGCGCGAGGCCTGAAGGTGTTGATGCTGGAAGCCGGGCGCGAGCGTCCCGTGCCGGGCAATCCAGACCTGCTTGCGGCCGATCTCAGCCACGCGGAGCATCACGATCCGACGGACATCGTCGCCGCGCATGCGCTGGGCGGCTCGTCGCATTGGTGGGGCGGGCGCTCTGTGCCGTTCGATCCGGCGGACTTCGCGCACTGGCCGCTCAGTTACGCAGAAATGCTGCCCTGGTACGACCGCGCCGCCGAGTTTCTCGGCGCGCACGCCGTGCACGAAACGCCCGCGCCCGGAGCGTTCGCCAATCTGAGCGATTTCGACGCGACGCGCGACGAAACCTGGTGCCCGCAGATCAACATGAGCATCCGTTGGCGCAATGCGTTGCGCGCGGACGATGGACCAAGCGTGCTGCTTGGCGCGCGTGTGGTGGGGATGAACCACGCCGGCGGCCGAGTTGAGAGCCTGCGCGTACGTGTCGGCGCAGACGAGCGCGCCGCGCGCGCTAAGAGGTTCATTCTCACGTGCGGCGGTCTCGGTGGTCTGAAGCTGCTGCTTCTCGCACAGCGCGAGACGCCGCATCTATTCGGCGGCCAGACTGGTTCGCTCGGTCGCGGCTATATGGGCCACCTCACGGGCGCTATTGCCGACATCGAGCTCGCGCATCCTCATGACGTCGATGCGTTCAGCACGCGCAGCGTGGCGGGCGGCGTGCGTGCGCGACGCCGCATCCGACCGCGTGCCGAAACCATCGCGCGAGAACATCTCGTCAACGTCGCGTTCTGGCTGGAGAATGCATCGAATGAAAATGCCGAGCACGGCTCGGCAGTGGCGTCGGCGAAATTCGTCGCCGCCCGTGCGCTGCGTGCAATGGCTGGGCGCGGCGGCGAAAACGCGCCGCTCAAGCCGCACCTCGACAATATCGCGAGCGCGCCCGTGTCAGCGGCCGTCGGCGTCGCGCGCGCGGGTTATCTGTTGGCGATGACGCGGCTCACCGGCCAATTGCCCCGCCCGCCGCTCACGGTGCCGAGCGGGAAGGGGACTTGGCGGCTCGACTATCATGCCGAGCAGCGCCCGGATCCTGCGAACCGGATTTCGTTATCGCCGACGCGAACGGATTCCGTCGGTCATCCTGCCCTGAAGGTGGATTTCCGTTTCAGCGATCAGGACATCGAAGCGGTTATGATTGGACACGAGTTGCTCGACGCCGATCTGCAGCGCGCCGGAGCGGGCCGCTTAAGGATGCGGGGCGATCGGGCCAAGTCTTTGCAAACGATCAAGGCGTTCGCACGCGACGGCTATCATCAACTCGGGGGAGCCGTGATGAATCCCGACGCCGCGCGGGGCGTGGTCGATACATCCTGCCGCGCGCACGGGATCGAGAACCTCTACGTCATCTCGGGCAGCGTGTTTCCGAGCGGCAGTCAGGCCAATCCGACCCTGACGATCGTGGCGCTCTCGCGCCGGCTGGCTGCGCATCTCGTGGAGGCTTAACGCGAATCGACGCGCCAATCCGCATCCCTCGCCGCCGCTTCCGCTTCTGCGTCGAGCGGATCGCCGTCGATCATGGTGGCGACGACATTGAGCACGGCTTCCGACGCGCCGGCCATGCGGATGTCGCCTTGCGCGCCGTGCGCCGCCGTCATCGGGATATCCCACCCGTCCGCGTCGCGGCAGGCAATGCCGCTCGTTCCGCGTTCGGTGAGTTCGAACGTGCGGCAATAGCCGCCGTCTTCCGTACGGAAGCTGAGGCCAATGCGCACTGCATCGGCTTCATCCGAAGCGAGCTGCGTATCCAACGCGCGCTCCAGCGTACCGCGCGCGCTCATGCCGTCGCCCGTCACGGTGATCAGCGGCGCTTGCGTGTTCATTGCGCCAAGGCCAATCACCAAGCCGCCGACCAAACTCGCTGCCATTGCGCCCCATTCGCGCACCGACCATTTCGCCTTTGCTTCGCGGCGCGCACTCAAATCCACGACTTCGGCCGCTTGCGGCGTAGGGCCCCGCGCGGCTGAGAGAAGCCGCTCCGGCACAGGGTCGTCCAGAATGTCGGCGTACGCGCCCCCAAGCTGCACGCGCATCTTTTGATGGGTCTCAAGCTGCGCGCGCAGCGCAGGGTCGGCGGCCAGCGCGCGCTCGATTTCCGCGCGCTCCTCCGCCGACAATTCACCGTCGGCATACGCCATCAGGGTTGCGGCATCGATCGTCATTGTTCCGCTCCCAACATGCGCTGCAGCGCTTCGCGCCCGCGCGCCAACCGGCTCGTCAGCGTGCCGATCGGAACGCCCATCACCTCGGCGGCTTCGCGATAGGCAAGGCCGTCCACGCACACAAGCGCCACCGCTTCGCGTTGCTCTTCGGGCAGGGTCTGCATCGCCTTGCGCACTTCGTTCGCCTCCAATTTCGCGTGCGCCGACGCTTCGCCGCCGTCTCCGACACGCTCGCCGAGCTCTGCATCCGCGAACACCTTGGCTCGCCGCTGGCGCGCGCGCGCTTCGTCGAGCCAAGCGTTGCGCACGATGGTCAGGAGCCACGCATCGAGCCGGGTTCCCGGCTGAAACTGCTCCAGACGCATCAGCGCCCGTTCGACCGCGATCTGCACAATGTCGTCGGCGTCGGCCTGCTGGCCCGTCAAAGCGCGGGCAAAGCGCCGGAGCCGCGGCAGCAGCGCCACGATCTCGGAGCGGAGTTGATCGCTTTCGCGCACCATCCACTATCGCCCAAACGGCCCAACCGGCCGGTTTCATCCCGAGCCCGCTGCTGATATGCAGGGATGCAAACGGCGGGGTCAAACGTTGTAGGGAACATGACGAGGCTCGTCCTCCTGATCCTGGCCCTAGCGCTGACGGCGCCTGCCGCGCACGCCCAGCTCGGCTTGCCGCAGCTGCCGAATGTCGGCGGCGCGGCCGGCGATGTGCTTAACCGGACCGCCAACACCGCAAACCAGACGCTCGATGACGTCGATGAGCTAACCGAGGCGCGCACCAACCAGGTGCGCTCGCTGCTGCGCCGCCATCGCCGCGAGCTTGAGGCTGATCCGAACGGTCAGCCGATCGTGCGCAGCCAGATCCTCGTTTTGGCGCCGAGCGCGGAGGCGCTCGAACGCGCCCGCGCCGAGGGCTTCGAAGTGGTGCAGAGCGATGAGCTCGACGGCGGGCCCCTCGTGGTCCTGCGCGCGCCGCGCGGGCTCTCGACCCGCCGCGCGCTGGATCGTTTGCGCGAAGCCGACCCGCAGGGCGTCTACGACTTCGACCACCTGCATCTGGAATCAGGAATAGCATTAAGCGCCCCAGCAATGGCGCAGCAGGGCGCGGCCGGAGGTCCGCGCATCGGATTGATAGACGGCGGCGTCTCGAACAACAGCGCTGTCATCGCGCAGCGCGCCTTTTCCAGCACCGCGCCGGTCGCCAGCACCCACGGCGCGGCTGTCGCATCTTTATTGGCGCGCGCCGCGCCCGGGACGCGCATTGTCGTTGCGGATATATATGGCGGCGCGCCGACGGGCGGCTCGTCAGCCGCGCTTGCGCGTGCGCTCTCGTGGCTCGGCGGCGAGAACGTGCCGGTGATCAATGTGAGCCTGGTAGGTCCACGCAACCGCATCGTCGAAGCGATGGTCGCGCGCGTTGTCGCGCGCGGCATCGTCATCGTCGCCGCGGTCGGCAATGACGGCCCCGCCGCGGCGCCGCTTTATCCCTCCGCTTATAACGGCGTCATCGGCGTCACCGGCGTGGACGCACGCGGGCGCGTCCTGATGGAAGCCGTGCGCGGCCCGCAAGTTGATTTCGCGGCATTGGGAATTCATAGCGATCCGCGCGTGCGCGGCACGTCTTTCGCTGCGCCGATCGTGGCCGGCTACATCGCGCAATCCTCACTGCAGCGCGTGCGATCGAGCGCGCAAGACTTGGGCCCCCGTGGGCGCGACGATGTTTATGGTCAGGGCCTCGTCGGTGGGAACTTGCTATCCGCCGCGCGCTAAAGTTCGCAAGTTCCTCGGAAGAAAGCGTCGGTTCACATCGTTCTCCTCTCAAGCCGGAATTTCCGGCGCGAAGCGACGAGGAGAATGACGATGAAACTCAAGCTTTACGCCAGCACGATCGCCGTTGCCGCGGTGCTGTGCGTTGCGCCCGCGTCCGCACAGCTGATAGGCGGCGGCGGCGGCGTTGTCGGCGGCGCCACCGGCAATATTGGCGGTGCAAGCGGTTCAGTGACCGGCGCCGTCAGCGGCAATGGCAGCATCAGCGGCGATACCAGCGCGGTGGACCCCCTCACCACGCGCGCCGAACGCGAAGCGCGCCGCGCCGAACGCGCCGCGCGGCGCGCTGCCGCCCGAGCTGAACAGGAAGCCATGCGTGAGCGCAGCGCAGGCGCGAGCGTCAGCGGCAATGCAGGTGTCAGCGGCGGCGCTGGCGGCGCGAGCGCGGATGGCGGCGCATCGGCCGACGCCTCGGCAAACGCCAGCGTGAATCCTGGCGCTACGGTCGCCGCGGCGACAAATCGGGTGCGCGGCGCCGCCACCAGCGCGCGCAATCGCGCCGAAAACACCGCCGAGCGCGTTGGCAACAGCGTGCCAGGCGACGTTGAAGTCGAGGGTGAGGTGGAAGGATCTGCCTCGGCGGATGAGGACGAAGCTGACGGCCGGGCCCGGGGCCGCGCTTCGGGACGCCGCGACTAAGAGATACTCTTCCGAAACGCACGCGGCGGCGCCTGGAGCGCCGCCGCTTCGTTTGCGCGTCCGGCGCGACTGGCCTTTACGGCGTACGCGGACGGCGCGAAGGTCCCCGCATGGACGTGCAAGTGTTGCGCTTCTGGGGGATGGTCGTGGGCTCAGCGCTGATCGCGATCGCGCTGTGGATAGCGGCGCTTGGACCGGAGGCGGCGCCGGCGCGGGCGATCATCAGCGAACCCGTGCAACTGGCGCAAACGCAAACAATTGCCCCGTCATCCTTCCTTGTGCGCTTTCGCGGCTCTGGCCCGATCGCGCGCGCGCAAGCCGATGCTGCCCGAGGCCGCATGACGCACGCTCAACACCGTATCGAGGCGCAGCTGCGCCGGCAGACGGCGTTCGGAGGTTTGTGCTTTGATCGCTTCACAGCAGGGGCCGCTGAGGTTGTGCTCCGGACATGCGCTCCTGTGGCGGCGCGCGATCGCGCGACGATTGAAGCGCAATGGCTTTCGCGCTTGCGCGGCATGCGCGC
>DASPMA010000486.1:0-11514 GCA_035627335.1 Binatia bacterium | reverse complement strand
GCAGGACATGCGACCCTCAGGCGGCGGCAAAACGCGCCTCATCATGTACGCGCCCTCGCGCGGCATGGTCGGCTATCACGGCGAATTCCTGACCGACACGCGCGGCTCGGGCGTGATGAACCGCATCTTCCACGAATGGGCGCCCTGGCGCGGCGAAATCGCCGGCCGCCGCAACGGCGCGCTCATCTCCAACGACAAGGGCCAGTCTACCGCCTACGCGCTGTGGAATCTGGAAGAGCGCGGCCAGATGTTCATCGCCGATGGCGAAGACGTCTATGAAGGCATGATCATCGGCGAAAACAGCCGGGGCGAAGATCTCGATGTGAACCCGCTCAAGGGCAAAAAACTCACCAACGTGCGCGCCAGCGGCAAGGACGAATCCATCCGCCTAACGCCCCCACGCCGCCTAACGCTCGAACAGGCCATGGCGTGGATCGAAGACGACGAACTCGTCGAAGTCACCCCCGCCGCCATCCGCCTGCGCAAAGCCTATCTCGACCCGAACGAGCGCAAGAAAGCCGCGCGCACCAAAGAAGCAGGCTGAACCGGGTGTCAGCTCGCCACGCGAACCTCGCGGTCTGCCAACGCTGCTTGCAGGATCGATTCAAGGTCGTCGAGCTGATAGGGCTTTCGCAAGACTGGAAAAGCGGAGTCGATGTCCGCCGAGCCGCTATAGCCGGTCGTCAAGACGATTGGCATGTCCGGATGTCGCCGCCGTAGCTCCTGCGCGAGTTCGTGGCCGTTCATCTCTCCGGGCATGATGATGTCGGAAAACACCAAATCGAAGCGCCGCTCGGCAAGCGCGTGCAGGGCCGCCTCCGCATTAGCCGCGCGCAGCGACGTGCAGCCAAGCTGCTCAAGCATATCATCCACCATCTGTGCGACGGCGTCCTCGTCCTCGACAACCAGCACGGACTTGCCGGTCAAACGCGGACCCGCGGCCGGCGACGCTTGCGCCGCCGCGGGTCGAGCAGGCATCTCCTCTGCGCGCGGCAAGCGCAGCGTGACGCGTGTGCCTTGGTTGATCACACTCTCAATGCTCACGCTTCCCCCGCTCTGATTGGCGAAGCCATAGACCTGACTGAGGCCAAGCCCCGTCCCCTGCCCCGCCTGTTTGGTCGTGAAGTAAGGTTCGAACACGCGTTCGAGCACTTCGGCGGAAATGCCCATGCCGGTATCGCACACGCTGACCTGAACAAAATCGCCTTGGGCCGACGCGGCATTGGCGGCGACGATCGTCAACACGCCGCCCTTCGGCATCGCGTCGCGTGCGTTGACCGCGAGATTGAGCACGGCCAGTTCGAATTGGGTTGGATCGGTTTTCACCGGCCAAAGGTCGCCGGGGGTGACGATGTCGACCAGGATGTCGGCCCGCAGCGAGCGCGCCAGCAGCTCCCGCATGCCTTGCAATTGCGCGCCAACATCGATGGCTTCCAGCTTCAAGCTTTGTCGGCGGGCGAAGGCCAACAATTGACGCGTCAGCCCTGCGCCTCTCTCCACGGCTTGACGCATGGCTTCCATGGTCGCGACGCGCCTTTCGCCGTCGGGGTGGCGCTCGATCAGGCGCAGACCGCTCAGCACCACGGTCAGCAGATTGTTGAAGTCGTGGGCGACGCCGCCGACAAGCTGTCCGATCGCCTCGAGCTTGCGGCTTTGCAGCAAGGCTTCTTCAGCGCGCTCGCGCTGCTCGATCTCCTGCTCAAGTTGCCGGGCGCGGGACTCCAATTCTGCGTTCGCCGCCCGCAGCGCCCCTTGCGCTGTTCCAAGCACGAAGATCACCAATGCCGCCAGCAGGATGAGAATGCCGATCGCAGCGTAGCGCGAGACACGCTGCAGCAGCGATTCGACGTCGGTTTGCAGGAAAACCGACCCCAGAATCTCCCCATCGCGTTCGACCGCCGTCGAAGAAATCACGGTGCGCCCTTCGAAGCGCGGCGGGCCCACCGCGAAACGTTCCGGCGGGGCCGGCCGGTCCGCCCGATGAAACGCCGCCACGCGCACGCCGCGCGCATCGTAGACGGCGGCCGCCGATATGGCCGGATTGGCCTGAAGGGCGTTCAGGTATTCTTGCGCATTGGCGCTGTTGTAGAACATGAGTGCGGGAGCGACGCTCGCGGCGATGATCTGCGCTTGCACGCCGAGTTCGCGCGCCTGCTGGCGCTTGAATTCGCTCTCGTTGAACACCGCCATCAGCAAGCCGAGAACGAGAAGCACCGCCGCCAGGCCCCCTGCCAGCGCCGCTGCCGACCGGTTGTCGCGCGGTTCGAATACCGACTTCATGCGCTGCCCCGCCTGCGCACGGACAGGGCCAAGCTCAACAGGCGCGCATCGATCGTGATGGCCCCTTCGGCCGCAAGCGCGTCGTCGACGTGAAAGCGAACGCGATTGTCAACTACGACGAAATGGATCACGCCGCGCTCGTCGCCGGATGTGGTTGCATCCGTCACTGTCAATACCGGCGCTCCGCGCACCGCGCGGAGGGCGTCGGCAGTTGGAGCGCCAGACGCATAGACAATGTGGCACTGGCGCGCCTGCGCCGCCCTCACTCGGCGCACCTCAAACCCTCGCCCGCCGACGCGCTGGCCTTCGACGGCGCGGCTAAGCACTGTTGCAAAGTGATCGGCGCCGACGACGCAAACCCGCAGCGGCGCCTGATCGGAAACAAACGCGCCAGACGGCCAGTTCACGAACGAGGCAAAGCGATAAACGAACTGGGCCTTCACCAGCTCATCGGCCGTCTGCGCTTGTGAGGCGGCGCCGAATCCGAAGAGGACGGCCAACGCAATCGCAGCGACGGCCTTCGCGCGGCGCACCGTTATGACCTCCAGCGCGCACTGATGAAGACCGAGGGCGAGGATTCCTGAACTGGCAACGCGGGATTGATGAACTCCACGTGGTCGTCCAGCAAATTGTACCCGGCAACGGACAGTTCCAGATGATCGTTGACGCGATAGCCGATGCGCGCGTCAGCGGTGACATAGGAGGGCACATTGGGTGAGGGAAGCTCGCCGACATAGCGGAGCGTCAGATCGAAATGCGTGCGTTCACCGAGATCCATTAGCGATCGCACGCTTGCCTGTACGTCTGGATCGTTTCCCGCGAAGCCGACCCCGAACACGTCAGCGCTGCCCGGACGCAGCTCCAAATCCTTTTCAAGCAGGGAGATCCCGCCATTCAGGCGCCACCAGTCAGTCAGTGCGTAGCTTCCCCAAACTTCGAGCCCGGACGTCTCGCCGCGCATGCCGTTTCGCACTTCCAGCGGGAACACCAGAGGACCCGTGGCCTCGACAGTTCGCAAGTCGTCGTAGACGTTATGATAGGCGGACGCCGACAGCCAAAGCCGATCCGTAACTTGGGCGCGGTATCCCAACTCATAGGCGACCAGTTGCTCGGAGACAAAATCCGGGCCCCCAGCCAGCACGCCCGGATTGATGAGATCGCGATCGAAGCGCGATGGCGTCCGCACCGCGCGCGAGACACCGAGCCACAGCAGCGCGTTCTCAGAGGGACGCCACGCCAGTCTGGCGCTCGGCATGGTTTCAAGCCCGGTGTAGGAATTGTCCTCAAGCTTGACGCCGACAATCACATCAAACGTCGGCGAAAGCTCGACCGTGTCTTGGATGAACACGTTGTAGGTCTCAAGCCTGCGCTCATCCGGGTCCAGGAAGACAGTCGCCGGACCTGGCGTAAAAGAATCGCGCGTAATGCGGACCCCACCGCCTAAGACAACGTCATGCCTTCCCCCGAGCGCAAAGCTGTATTGTGCATCGAGCGCTGCCGCGTCCACATCGGCGCGAATGCCACTGGCGATCTCGCGTTGTACGCGATCGAAATAAGCCTGGACCTGCAGCTCGGACTCGTCAGCCCAGCGTCTTGTCCAACGGCCGAGCACATTGCCGCCGCTGATATTGGTGTCGAACGCCGCCGGCGAGGGCGCATCTTGCTCGCCGCCGTAGAGGTGGCCTTGTAGCGTCAGCGTATCGCGCGCCGTCACCCAGTCCGCTCGAAAACCTGTCTGCGCGTTGCGCCATTCGTCCGGCTCATCAACGGCGCGCCGCAATCCCAGCGCATACACCCGGAAGGCGCCCGAACCGCCGAATCGTGAACCATAACGCAGCCCCAGCGTCTGCGACGCATCGCTCGCGCCGCCGGTGGCGAGGAAGCCCGTCGTTTCATGGGCGTTCCGCGAGACAACATTGATGACGCCGTTCACGGCGTTAGAGCCCCACAACGTCCCTCCGGGGCCGCTGATCACTTCAATGCGGTCGAGATCTTCTATAATGGCGTTCTGCTCATCCCAGAACACGCCCGAAAAAAGCGGCGTGTAGACAATACGTCCATCCACCAGCACCAGCAGCTTGTTGGCGGTGCCAGTCTGGTGATTGAAGCCGCGCGCGCTGATAGCGACGGTCGACGCGTTTAAGCGCCCTACATGCAGGTTGGGGGCAAGGCGCAACGCGCCAGGGAGGCTGCGGACGCCCGCGCGATTCATGTCGTCGGAGGTGATGACATAGATGGCCGCGGGCGCTTCGCCGACTGGCTGGGCCGTCCCCGAAACCGACGTGACTTCGACATTGCCGAGCTGCTCGATGGACAACGCGCCCAAGTCAGCGTCCTCGGCGTACGCCGCTTGAGCCGCCGTGATCAGCCCGGTGCAAAGAGCCGCGCTCGCGGCAAGCCGACAAAAAGTGGGTTTGGCCATCCCCTTCCCCGCAGGAACCTACTACGCCGGCATCATTAACGCGAGCACAGGTTCCAAGTTCCAGGCGACGCCCGACTTATTCGACCGGTGGGGGCACTCGTACGCCGCGCCGCCATGCCTCGCGCTGGCTTGCCACTTGGGCCGCCACATCGACCGGCTGCGGGCAGACGTACTGAATTTCGCGCATCTGATCGGCGCCGGTTACTTCTGTCGCGTAGCAGCCAATGGGTCTCAGCACCGCGTTCGCCGCCTGCCCCCACCACAAAATGCCGGGTGAGCGGTCGTTAGCGTAAATCGTCATGTTCTGCGCCATCAATTGCCCGAGCGGACGCGGCTCGCCCCGTTGCACGAGCACTGTCTGATCGGTGTCGTGAAACCAGACCTGGTAGCGATCTTCGCCGACCCAGACATCCGCGTCCGGCATGCCGGCATTGTAGCTCAGCGTTCGTTGCGTCGAGGCGCAGGCGCTCATAAGCGCCAACGCCGCGATCAATGCGATGCGTTTCACCATCATCAGCCTAGTTATTCGCCTGAAAATGCGCGGTGCGCGGCATTGCCAAGGCCAAACCGTGGCGCCACGCGTGTTCACCACGAAAAGTACCGCTTCGTTTTCGCACACACTTCGCGCGCCAAGACGCCGTTACTCGCCGTTCACGCTTCTAAACGGGTGAATCGCACCTGTTTCGCGCGGAATGGACCTTGCTCTCTCCCTTTTCGCAAAACAGGCGGGCCCAGTGGGGGAACCGCCGCGATCAAGGGCGCACACCAATGGCTAACGCCATCGACCTCCATGTCGGCAAGCGGCTTCGCCGCCGTCGCCGGCTCCTGGGCCTCACCCAGCAACAGCTGGCTGAGTCCATCGGCATCCGCTTCCAGCAAATCCAAAAATACGAATGCGGCGCGAACCGCGTCACGGCGTCTCGTCTTTACGAACTCGCCGTCGCGCTCAACGTGCCCGTCAACTACTTCTTCGAAGGCCTGCAGCAGATGAACGCTCCGGCCAACGCACCGGGCGCTCCGGCCAATGACCGCGACCTCATCGCGGCCGACGTGCTCAGCCAAAAGGAAACGCTCGAACTGATCCGTGCTTACTACAAGCTCGGCGAACGTCCGCGCCGCCGCCTCTTGGACCTCGCCAAGGCGCTGCAAGACGAATCCACCGACGCGGCCTAACCCCTCCCGTCGCAACGTGGATAAGTGACGGGCCCGCCAGATGGCGGGCCCGTTTTCTGTGGTGCAAATAAATCCGTCCTACAGCGCGGAAAGCCGGTTAAGCTGGCGGCAATGCAGCACGACACCGCACGCTTCCTTTCTTTCGCCGACACGCTCGCCGACGCCGCGCGGGGCGCCATCCTCCCCCACTTCCGCACGGGAGGACCATGCGAGAACAAGAGCGCCGACGGATTCGACCCCGTGACTGCCGCGGACCGCGCTTCGGAAGCGGCGATGCGGGCGCTGATCGAGCGAGAGTTTCCCGAGCATGGCGTGCTGGGCGAGGAATTCGCGCGGACGCGCTCGCGGAGCGGCTATGAATGGGTGCTCGATCCGATCGACGGCACGCGTGCATTCATTGCGGGACTTCCGACCTGGGGCGTGCTGATCGCGCTCGCATACGAAGGCAAGCCCATCGTTGGCGTGATGGACCAGCCCTATCTCGATGAACGTTATCGTGGCTGGAATGACGGCGCGGATTCCTTTGTGCGCGGCGTGCGCCGCACCCTGAAGACACGCAACTGCGCGCGTCTTTCGGATGCGATACTCTCCACGACGAGTCCCGACCTTTTTCACGGCGCGGAAGCTGAGGCCTTCGCCCGCGCACGCGCGAAGGCAAGACTCACGCGTTACGGCTTCGATTGCTATGCATACTCGATGGTGGCGGCCGGACACATGGATTGCGTGATCGAGAGCGGCTTGAAGCCGTTCGACATCCAGGCGCTCATTCCGATCCTCGCTGGCGCGGGCGGCGGCGTGTGCAGCTGGCGCGGCGGCGACGCTGCTCAAGGCGGCCAGGTGCTCGCCTTCAGCGACGCGCGCCTTCGCGATGAAACCTTGGCGCTGTTGGAGCGGGCGGCCTGACGCGGCCTGCCAAAGAGTTTGCGCCCGCTTGGCTGAGGCGTTACTCCGGCGTTAGGTCAGTATGTGCACGCCCATGAGAGCGCACTCATCACGCGCGGGCGGAACACCGCGCCGTAGCGCAAGCCGCCTTCGGGACCCCAAAGCCGCTTGTAGGGCCCCCCGGCGATATCAAGCACGCGGAAGCCAGCCGCCTTCGCCCATTCGGCGGCGAAGATCTGCACCGCGGCGGCTGAGTATGCATCCTCGAACTCGGGATCGCGGCCGCCGCATTGGATCATCGCGGCGTCGCCCTTGCTGGTTATGATAAGGCCGGAGACACGGCGTTCGCCATCGGCGAGCATCAGGGTATGCACTCTGAGTGCGCTGGTTTCGCCACGTTGCGCGATTGCGCTCCAGAAGTTCAGGCGATCGTCAGCGGCCACGACCTCTTGACCCGGATCGTCCTTCCACTGCTCGCGCCATTGTTCGACGATCCATTGCAGATCGCCCGCCCCGCCGACGCGGCGCTGCATGTGCGCGGTTTCCTTGCGCGCGCGGCGCACCGTGTATTGGCGCTTCTTGGCGCGCCAATGCGCTTCGTAATCGTCCTGCACGTCAATCTTGTGCCAGGTATAGGACCAGCTATCGCTTGGCCGTAACTCGCTGACCTCTTCGCCCATGCCGGCAGGCACGCGCACTTCCATGCCAACCGCATGCAGCGCGCGAGAAAGGGCCGCCGTGTCGCTCGCCGGCGCAATGGCAAACGGCATGCACTGGTAAACCACCGGCTCCCAGTGACGCGCGCAATGGCGCAATGAGAGGAGCGCGGATGGTTTGCCGTTCTCCAGCACTAGAGCGTGCTTCTTTTGCGCGCGTGTGGGCTTGACGAGCTCTCGGTAAAGGTCGTGCGGGCAATCCGGCAGCGGCGGCAGTGTGTCGAGCGCGGCGTCGAATTCCGGCGTCCACTCCGCCGCCCAGCGCACAGAGGTCCCGCGGCGCGTGGCGCGCGCCTCAAGCTCGCCCATTGTCTCAACGACGGGCCACGCGGCCCGCACCATCGGGCTAAGCACGGATTTGACTTGCGCCTTCAAGGACAAAAGGTGCTCCCGCGTTTCTCCTACCAGCGGCGGCGTGCAACTCAATCGCTTGCTGGCGGAGGGCGTATCGCCCGCGCTCGCACGCCGCGCGAGTGCGCGGTTAACTACGCTTGGCGCGCGGCGCCGCCGAGAATGTCGCGGATGGCCTGCTCGAACACCTGCGGCGGCTGGCCGCCTTGGATGAGCCAGCGGCTGTTGAGGATCACGGAGGGAACGGCGTGGATGCCATTGCGCCGCCAGTGATCCTCTTCCGCGCGGACTTCCTCGGCGAACGCGCCGGTGGACAGCACTTCGCGCGCTTTCTCGGGGTCGAGCCCGGCCTCGCGCGCGGCATCGACTAGCGCGGCGTGGTCGCTTGTCGGGCGCTGGTCGGTGAAGTTCGATTTGAACAGCGCTTGCTTCAGTTCCAGCTGCTTGTCCTCACTGAGCGCCCAGGCAAGCAGCCGGTGCGCATCAAACGTGTTCCAGATGCGGCTGTCACGGCTGTAGTTGAAGGTAAAGCCAAGCGCTGCCCCATGCTCCACGATCGCCTGGCGCACAGCCGCCGAGTGGTCAGAAGTCGAGCCGTATTTTCGTTGCACGTGTTCGGTTGTGTTCTCGCCCTCCGGCGGCATGTCGGGATTAAGTTCGAAGGGCGAGAAACGGATCTGCGCGTCGACCTCGCCGCCGATGTTTTCCAGCGCTCGTAACAACGATCGCAATCCGATGACGCACCAAGGACAGGCGATGTCGGAGACGAAATCAATGCGAAGCGTTTGCGGCACTAGCGATAAAACTCCGTCCTGCGGTCGCGGAAGAAGCCCCAGGCGGCGCGGTGGCGGTCGAGGAAGTCCAGATCGAACTCGTGCACGATCGCGCCCTCCTCGGTGCGGCCCAGTTCTTCGACGAGATCGCCGCGATGGTCGGCGATGAAGCTGGAGCCGTAATAGGTCTGCGCCGCGGGGCCGCACTGCTCCGTGCCGATGCGATTGCTCGCAACGACCGGGATCACGTTGGACACGGCATGGCCCTGCATCGCGCGTCGCCAGGGCTCGCGCGTGTCGAGTGAGGCATCGTGCGGCTCCGAGCCGATGGCGGTTGGATAGAACAGCACTTGCGCGCCCATCAGCGCCATTGCGCGTGCGGCCTCGGGAAACCACTGATCCCAGCAAATGCCGACGCCGACGCGGCCGAACTTGGTGTCCCAGACCTTGAAGCCGCTGTCGCCGGGGCGGAAATAGTACTTCTCCTGATAGCCCGGACCGTCAGGGATGTGGCTCTTGCGATATGTGCCGAGCTGCGTGCCGTCGGCGTCGAGCATCACGAGCGAGTTGTAGTACGCGGGCCCGTCGCGCTCGAAGATCGAGACGGGAATGGCGACGCCAAGATCTTTCGCGACAGGCTGCAGCGCGGCGACAGCCGGATGCGTCGCCGCGGGATAAGCCGTGGCGAACCACTTCTCTTCCTGCGACGTGCAGAAATACGGCCCTTGAAACAACTCCGGCGGCAGGATCACTTGCGCGCCTTGCTTCGCGGCGGCGCGCACGAGCTTGTCCACCTTGGCGATGTTCGCGCCCATGTCCTCGCCGAAAGCGGCTTGCAGCGCGGCGACTTTGATCGTCTTTGTCATCTCAGGCGGGCTCTTGTTGCGTGATGCAGTGGAACGAGCCGCCGCCGGTCAATATGGCGCGCGACGGCAGGCCGACAATCTTGCGGCCGGGGAAGAGCGGCTTAAGCGCGTCAATCGCGGCTTGGCCGCTGGCGGAATAAACCGGCACGACGACCGTCGTGTTGCCGATGAGGAAGTTCATGTGGCTGGCGGCGGCGGCGTCACCGTCTTCGTCAAGCACAACGCCGGGGCCCGGGATGCGCATGACGTCCAGCTTGCGGCCGTGCGCGTCGGTCATGCCGCCAAGCGCCAGCGCGATCTCTTCCAGCACTTCGGCGTTCGGATCGTCCGGCCCGAACGGCGCCTGACAGACGACGCGGCCCGGCGCGATGAAGCGTGCGAGGTTGTCGATGTGGCCGTCGGTGTGATCGTTGGCGAGGCCTTCGTCGAGCCAGAGCACTTTCTCCACGCCAAGCGCGCGCACCAGCTCGCGCTCCGCTCCCGCTTCGGTCCAGTGCGGATTGCGGTTGGGGTTGAGCAGGCACTGCCGCGTGGTCAGCAGCGTGCCCTCGCCGTCCATCTCGATGGCGCCGCCTTCAAGGATGAAGTCGTGCATCTTGAAGTCGGCTTTCGCGGCGAGAGCCAAGCGCGCGCTGACTTCCTCGTCGTGCGGCAGAATGTATTTCCCGCCCCAGCCGTTGAACTTGAAGCCGAGCGCGCGGCCATCATTGGTGAAGATGGGCCCCGTATCGCGCAGCCAGATATCGCCGAACGGCGCCGGGATGATTTCCGCGCTCCGGCCGATCGCCAGCTTCGCCGAAGCTTCCGCCTCGCGCCCGTGCGCCAGCACGCGCATCTTGTCGCCAGCGCCGCCGTCGGCGAGCGCGCGCACCATCGCCGCCACTTCCACGCGCGCCTGGTCGAGGTCTTGTCCCCACAGATCTGCGGCGGAAGGCCAGGCGGTCCAAACCGCCTTATGCGGCTGCCATTCGGCGGGAATCGCGTTCATCGGCGCACCCTTAGCCCAAGTGAACCACGCCAGATAGGTAACTTTGCCCCCGCTGCAAGTGAGCGCGGCTGCTGGCGTGTGCGGGTCCGCTCCGCTAAGAGGCGCGGGGGACATTTTCAGGACGCCGATGCCGACTTCTCGGGCCGCCTTCGACCGCGCGACGCTTGCCTTTGCGGTCGTGCTGATCGCGGTGACGGCCGCGCGCATTTCCGCGCTGTTCTACAACCCCCTCGGCCTCGACACGGATGAAGCGCAATACTGGCTCTGGTCGCGTTCGTTCGACTGGGGCTATTTCACCAAGCCGCCGCTGGTCGCCTGGGTGATCGGCGCGACGACGACACTGTTCGGCGACACGGAATGGGCGGTGCGGCTCGGCGCGCCGATCGCGCACTTCTTCGCTGCGGGCGCAGTGTTCGCGCTGGCGCGCGCGATGTACGGCGCGTGGCCGGGGTTCTGGGCGGGCGTCGGCTGGCTGGTGCTGCCGGCGGTGTTTTTCTCCTCGAACATCATCTCCACCGACGCGCTGCTGCTGCCGCTTTGGGCCATCGCGCTATTCGCCAGCTGGCGGCTGATCACGACGCGCGCGTGGTTCTGGGCGATTGTGATCGGCGTCGCCGTGGGCCTGGGGCTACTGGCGAAGTACGCCATGCTCTACTTCTTCGTCTGCACAGCGCTCGCCGCGTGGTGGATGCCGCCGATGCGCGCAGCGCTGGCGCAGGGGCGCGGCTGGCTCGCTGGACTCATTGCGCTGGCAATCCTCGCGCCCAACATCGTCTGGAACGTGCAGAACGGGTTCGCTACCGCGCGGCATACAGCCTCGAACGCGAGCCTCGACAGGCAGCTCTTCAATCTCGATGAGCTGTTCGAATTTCTCGGCGGCCAGCTCATCATCTTCGGCCCGGTCATCTTCTTCGTGCTGATCTGGCTGTTGTGGCGCTCGTGGCGGCGCAGCACGGGTTTGCAGGACCAGGATAAATTCCTGCTCGCCTACATTTTGCCGCCGCTCGCGTTCGTCACGACGATCGCCTTCATTTCGCGCGCCAACATGAACTGGACGGCCGTC
>DASPMA010000485.1:0-8401 GCA_035627335.1 Binatia bacterium | reverse complement strand
GTTTGCGCGGCCGCAGGGATGGCCAGGAAAAACCCGGCCGCGGCGATGAGCGCCGCGTGCCGGGCCGTTCTGAGCATTGGCGCCGATCGATCCGTCATGGAAAACACCAGTTGCGGGTGCTCGGGGCCAAATTTGGGCGCTTAGGAGACCGCGCCGCTCACGATCTGCGAATGTGCGTTGCGGTTCACACTCCAGGCTTCCTCATTGGCGCGCGCATCGAGCGGACGCTCCTTGCCATAGGAGACGGTTTCGATGCGGGCGCCGTCGATGCCGAGCGACACGAGATAGTCGCGCGCGGCGGCGGCGCGGCGGGCGCCGAGAGCCAAGTTGTATTCGCGCGTGCCGCGCTCGTCGCAATTGCCCGCCACCAGCAGACGCACGTTCGGATACTGGCGCAGCCACGCAGCTTGGCGCTCGAGCACCTGGCGCGCTTCCGGGGTCAAGTCGAAGCGGTCGTAACCAAAGAAGACGCGGTCGCCGACGGAGACACGGAAGTCTTCCACCGAACCCGGCGTCGGGCCACGCGGCGCGGTATCGGTCGCGGGCGGCGTGGTTTCGGTCGGCGTTGGCGTCGGTTCGCCACGGCTCGCGCAGGCGGCGAGTGCGGCGACGGCGGACAAGGCAATCAGAAATTTACGCATTGAGCTTCGGCTCCCCTGATACGGCGCATTCAGCGAACGGATATCCCCCTCCCGCTAATGCGAAGCTTACCGGCGCAGTTCCTACACGACAATCGTGTTCCCTTCACGGCAACAAGGGCGACCACGCGGGGTCGGAGGCTTCTGTTTGCGTGGGAATCTGGCGCAAATTCCGTCCGGTAAGGTCAACGGACCACAACCGCGGACCGGTTCCGCGGCCTTCGCGGAAGAACATAATTACGCGTCCGTTTGGGGACCACGTCGGCGCTTCGTCGAGATAGCTCTCGGTTAAGATACGTTCACCTGAACCATCGGGACGCATGACGCCGATCGCGAACTGGCCGCCACGCTGGCGTGTAAACGCGATGAGGTCGCCGCGCGGCGACCATACCGGCGTCGAATAGCGCCCATCGCCGAAGCTGATGCGGCGCTGACCCGAACCGTCCGCGTTCATCACGTACAGCTGCGGAGAGCCGCCGCGATCCGAGTTGAACACGATCTGTCCGCCGTCCGGCGAATAGGATGGCGATGTGTCGATCGAGGGATGATTGGTGAGACGCCGGCGCGCACGATTGCCGAGATCCATGGTGAAAATCTCGGAATTACCGTTCATGTCGAGCGTGAAGACGATGCCGCGCCCGTTCGGCGAAAATCTCGGCGCAAACGTCATGCCCGGGAAGTCGCCGAGCACTTCGCGCCGGTTGGTTTCGAGATTGTAGAGGAAGACGCGCGGCGCGCCGGTCTCGAAGCTCATGTAGGTGATCATTTGCGTCGAGGGCGAAAAGCGCGGCGTCAGCACCTGCGCATCGGCGCTGGTGAGGAAGAACGGATTGGCGCCGTCCTGATCCATGATCATGAGCCGCTTCACGCGCCGCGTGCGCGGGCCAGACTCGGACACGAACACGATGCGCGTGTCGAAATAGCCGGGTTCGCCGGTGAGCTGCTCGTAGATTTTGTCGGAGATTTTGTGCGCGATGCGCCGCCAATTGTCCGGCGTCGTCGTGTAGGTGAAGCCCGTGAGCTGCTGTTCGGCGAACACGTCATAAAGGCGGAAGTCGATGCGGATGCGCCCATCCGGCAGCGGCGTCACCTGCCCCACCACCAGCGCCTGCGCATTGATCACGCGCCAGTCGGCGAAGCGCGGCGGCACGTCGAGGGCACAGATGCGCTCGATGAAGGCGCTCGGCTCCACCGGGCGGAAGAGGCCCGAACGATCGAGGTTGGCGCGGATGACGCCGGCGACGTCGCGGCCGACCTGCACGGCCGGACCGTTGCCGCACCCGAAATCCGTCACAGCGACCGGCATCGGATTGAGGTGGCCCTCGGTGATGTCCACGCGCAGCTGCGCGTGCGCGGGCGCCGCGAGGCTGGCCGCGGCGAGAAGGATCATTCCGAAGAACATCCGTCTGATCATGGTCATCTCAATTCCTCAGCGCTCAATTCGTTTGGGGCCTAAACGTGTAAACCTGGGTGCGCCAGATCTCGTAATGCTCGCCCACTACCGGATCGTCCGGCAGCGGATAGGGATCACAGGCGCGCACCGCGCGCACCGCCGCTTCGACGGCAGTCCGCATCGGCGGATCGAACGTGTAGCTGCCGCTGCGCGGGGTCGTCACGCGCGGCTGGCCGTTCAGCGTCCCGTTTCGGTTAATCTCGAACTCAACTACGACCACGAGACGGTCAGGATCGGGCAAATCGATGGGCATGCGCCAGCAGCGGCGCATGTGCGCGCGGATCAGCGCGCGGGCGCGGTCTTCGATGGCCACCACTTCCTCGGTGCCGAGACCCGATCCCTGCTGATTGCGATCGGCGCGCTCGCCTTCCTGGCGGCGGCGGCCCGGCTCACGCTGCTTGTCCAGCAGACCCGCCACTGCATCGAGGTTGAAGTCATCGTTTCGTTGACGGCGCTGCTCGCGCGGCGTCGGCGCTGGGGCGGGCGCTTCGTCCGCCTCCTCAGGCTCCTGTTCTTCCGGGGAAACTTCGTCTTCTGGGACGTCGACCGCAAGCGCGCGCACATTCGACTCCGGCGCGACGGCGACGATCTCGACCGGCACCACTGAGCCTGACGCAGGCAAGATCACGGCCCGGGTTTCCCAAGCCAGGTAGGTCATCATGACCGCGCCGATATGGCCGACGATGGAAACGATAACCCCAGGGCGCATCTCATTCACTCGTTTCCACGGGGACGCGTTGACCTTCCCGCGTGTCGGTGACGAGCTGGATTTTGGTGAAGCCGCCGGAACTGACGCGCGCCAGCACATCGGCCATCAGGCCGTAATTCACGTTGGCGTCGCCGCGGATGTAGATGGCGCGGTCATAGCCCTCGCGCGAAATCGCGCGCAGGCGCGGCACGAGTTCGTCCACCGTGACCGTCGTTTCCTGCAGATAGACCGTACCGTCTTGTTTGATGGTGATCGACAGCGGCTCGGTCTCCGCCGCGGATTGCTTCGCTTCCGTGCGGGGCAATTCGATCGGGATGCTTACGGTGAGCAGCGGCGCCGTCACCATGAACACGATCAGCAGCACCAGCATGACGTCGACAAACGGCGTCACGTTGATTTCGCTGAGGCGCCCGCGGCGGGCCGATCGTCTGCCGCGGCCGCCTCGCCGTGAGGAAGAGGCGAGCCCGCCGGCCATCAGCCGCGCTCGCTCAAGCGGCGCGATAGCCGCGCGGCTACTTCATCGCTGAACGTGTCCAGCCGATCGCCGAAGCGATCGAGGTCGCCTGTAAACTTGTTGTAGAAGATCACCGCCGGGATGGCGGCGACGAGGCCGAGCGCCGTCGCGAACAGAGCTTCGGCGATGCCGGGCGCCACGACCGCGAGGTTCGTCTGCTGTTGCTGAGCGATGTTGGTGAAGGCGTTCATGATGCCCCACACCGTGCCGAACAAGCCAATGAACGGCGCGGACGCGCCCACCGTCGCCAGCACGCCGAGGCTCTTGGAGGCGCGCTGCATCTCGCGCGCGATCTGCGCCTGCATCAGCCGGTCGACGCGGTCCAGCATAAGTTGCGCATTTTCGGCTACAGGCGCACCCGCCCGGCGCGCTTCGCGCCACTCGCGCGCCGCCGCGGCGTAGACGCGGCTCAGAGCGTCGCGCGGACGGTCGCCGCCGTCGAGATCGTCGAGCGAGCGCCCGGACCAGAACTCGCGCTCGAACTTGCGTGCATGGGATTCCAGGTCGCCAAACTGCAGCCACTTATCCACCGCCACGGCCCAAGTCCAAATGGACGCCACGGCGAGGATCAACATGACGCCTTTGACGACGGGGTCAGCCTGGAGAAACAGGCTTAGGATCGTGATCTGCTCTGCGCCGGATTCCATGCTCGCTCCCGCTTCCGCGGCCTTGCGGATAAGCCGCGCCCCAACCCCGGTCTAGAGCGGGATGAGTTTGTCAAAAGGTGGACGCGGAGGGTCCTAGAAATGGTTTAAGCCGCTCTAAAAGCATGGCCGGCGGCTTTCGGGGCTTTCCCGTGAGCGTGATGCAACAGACCTGGACCTGCGCCTTCACCAGAATCTCTTCGCCGCGGCGCAGCATCTGGTCGATGAAGATGCGCGGCCCCCGCATCGTTTCGAAGGCGGTTTCCACAAGCATCGCGTCGTCGATCCGGGCGGCCTTGAGGAAATCGAGGCTCATCTTGTTGACCGCGAAGCCCATTGGTTCGGGCGCTTCCAGCAGCACGCTGTGGTGAACGCCGGCGAGCCGCAGGAAATCGCTGCGGCCGCGCTCGAAGAAGCGCAGATAATTGGCGTGATAAACGAGGCCGGTGAAATCCGTATCCTCGTAGTAGACGCGCACCGGCAGCTTGTGCACGCGTCCCTCGAAGCGTCCCGCGCTGGGTTGGTCAGTCATTCCGCTGCGATACACGATCGCCGCGCAACGCCCAAGCCAACCCCGCCGGCGCGCCAGCGAAGACATCGACGATCTGGCGCGCGGCGGTGAGTGCGATGCGGTGTAGCCAGCGTAGTGGGCGCTCCAGGACGTGAGCGGCAAGGATGTTGGCGATCAGCGTTAGTGCGAACAGCGCGAGGAAGAAGGACGGGCTGGGCTCCACGCGCGGCTGCACCCAGCGCTCGACGAATACATTGCCCACATGCAGGAAGCCGGCGTTGACGATCAGCAAGTTGAGCGAGTTGCCGCCCCAGGCGTCCAGGTTCTTGCCGACAGCGGCGCCGAAGCGCGCAAGGAGGATGGCCAAGCCGCAAGCGAAGCCAATGCCAGCCATCGCCGTGAACGCAAAGAGCGGGATGTTGCCGACCTGGCCGTGGATCATGGCGACGCCGAAGCGGTCATCCAGCCAATGGACGCCGCACTGAGCGAGCAGATCCCAGCGGCAGCCGTCGTTGACGTGAAAAGTCAACGCCAGGGCGAGGCCGCCAAGCAACGTTAGTGCGTAGGTGGCGGCCGGTCTGCGCTCGAACGCATGGAAGCCGGCGCGCGCGTAGCGCCCCGCCAGGAAGAACAGCAGCGCCGCGCCGAGCGGCTTGATCTGGTAAAAATTACGCCAATCGAGGTCGATCGCGGCGGTGGAGACGATGACTGACAACACGACGAGCGCCATCGCGCCCACCGGCTTCAGGCGAACGGCGGTGGCGGCGATGATGCGCACTACCGCCAACGCCACGATGAACCAAAGCGGCGAGAGCGAATAGTAATCGCCGATCAGGACCATGCGCGCGACGGCGGCCAGGAAACCACCGGTGCTCAGCGGCTGTCCGCCAAGGGCGGCGGCAAACCCGCCGAGGCTCACCGCAAGACGTGCGAATTCGTAGGCGGCGCTGGCGATGAGGGCGATCAGCACCAGCGTCAGCGCTTGGCGCGCCGTACTGGCGAAGGATTTTTCATCACGCCAGCCGAGGCCCGACAGGAAGAAGAAGAACGGCATCATGAAAGCCGCGCCCAACTTCCACTGCAGAAACGCTGCCTCGTTGAAATTGTCGCCAGCCGTGAGAACCCACGGCGCGAGCGCGTGGCCGTAGATCACGCTGACGATCGCCAGCCCGCGCCCGATGTCGAGCGCGCTCAGATGCTCACGTTGCGCCACGCTGGCTCGTCCTGCAGCCATGACGGCAAGCAAGCATGTTCGGCGCCGAGGGAAAAATCGAAGCCCGCCACACGCGAGATGCACTCAAAGCGCCGCCGTGAGACGACGCAAATTAACGATCCGGCGCGAGCGCCGCTGCGATCGCCGCAGCGCGAACGCGGATTTCAGGGATGGCGGTGGATTCCCAAAATACGCCCTGCGTGATGGGCCCGAGCGCATAGAGATTGGCGTGCGGCGCGCCAGAATTGGCGATCACCCGGCCCTCGGCGTCAACGTCAAAACCGAGGCCCGACGCGTGCGGCCTCACCAGCCCATCGTCGAAGAGTTGGCGCACGAGCGGGTCGGCTGAAGCCGAAAGATCCATGGACGCGCCCGTGCAATTCACCACGCCAACGACCTCGAAATGATGTCGCGCCATGCTGCCGCGCTGACGATGATGAACGTGAATGGCGGGCCCTTCGCGTTCGGCGGACACGATCTCGCCCGCCAGCACGCGCAAGCGCCCCTCCCGCTGCAGCTTGGCGATCTGCCCCGCTATTTCCGGCGCCATGCGGTGGCGATGCGCATCCCACCACGGACGCAGGTGACGCAGAAAGCGCTGCTGCGCCGCGGTCGGGAGGCGCTGCCACAGCTCCGGGGTGCGGGCGCGCAAGCGGTCGATCACGTGTTGCCACGGCTCGCCCCGCGCCACGGCGGCCTCGGCCTCTTTGCGCACCGCGAACAGCGCGTCGCTGAGCAGGAGTGGCACGTCCATCGCGTGCGGCGCCGGCGGGGCTGCGCTCTGAAGGTGAGGCCGCGGAAGCTGGCCACGGCGCGAGAGCGCGTAAACCACACCCTTGCGCCGCATACGCGCAAACGACAACGCGACATCGACCGCGGTTAAGCCTGTGCCCAGCAGCAGCACGTCGCCATGGCCCATGCGCTTGAGCGCTTCGGCGTCCCAGGGCTGGACGAGAGGAACATCGGCGCTCTTGAAGAAACCCGGCGCCGAGGGCGGCGTGTTGCCAAGCGCCAGCACGACGGCGTCGGCCTCGACAGCGCGTCCGTTGTCCAAAGCGAGCGCCCATCGCGCGCCCTCCGCGCCGCATGCGACGACGGTCGCAGACAGGCGTTCGATCCTGGGCGCGCCCCATGATCGCGCGCGGCGCAGCACGTGCTCGATATAGGCCCCGTATTTCATGCGTTGCGCGAATCTCGTTCGCACGTCGCGTCCCGCGCCGCGCCCGCCGAGCCAATGCACGAAATGATCGGGTTGGTCGGGAAACGCGCTCAGGTTGGACGCGCGCACATTGAGGAGATGGGCTGGGTCCTTGCCGCCATAGGCCAAGCCGGGGCCGAACCGGCTTCCCTTCTCGATCAGGACGATTTCGGGCGAGGCGCGCCCGCGGCGCGCCAAGTGCGCCGCGAGCACGGCGCCGCTGAAGCCGCCGCCGACAATGGCAACGCGCCTGCGCGTCATCGGAGCCTGTCCCGGACCGGCGTCATCCAGCGTTTTTCCCCCACCGCCCGGTCCAAAGCTACCGCCCCCAACCTATGGATGCGCTGCGGGCAGACGTCTCACCTAACTACCGCATTGACATGCAACCATTTGGTTGCATATTACGTTACGGTGGCTCACAGAAGAGATGAGGCAGTAGACGACGTTTTTCGGGCCCTGGCCGATCCTAGCCGACGCGCTTTGCTGGACGCTCTGTTCTCGGCGAACGGGCAAACGCTAAGCGAGCTTTCGGCCGGAAAGGGGATGACGCGCCAGGCGGTCGCCAAGCACTTGGCCATCCTGGAGGGCGCCAACCTCGTTACGAGCATCCGTCGAGGACGCGAGAAACTGCACTACCTCAACCCTGTGCCCATCCATGAGATCGGCGCGCGCTGGATCTCCAAATACGAACGCCGGCGCCTCGAAGCGCTGAGCGATCTGAAAAAGGCGTTGGAGAACGATGATGGCGAAGGAAGATGACGAGCGCGTCGTGCCGCCGGATGTTGTCTACAACATCTTCATCCGCACGACGGCGCAGAAAGTATGGGATGCGCTGACGCAAAGCGCGTTCACGACGCAGTATTTCTTCGGTCGTACCGTCGAGAGCGATTGGAAAAAGGAATCGCCGTGGAAGCTGCTCTTCCCCGACGGTCGCATCGACGTCGATGGCGTTGTGCTTGAGAGCGAGCCGCCGAAGCTGCTCAAAGTCACGTGGCGCATCGATTGGCTTGACGATCCCGACCCGCCCGGGCCGGCGCTCATCACTTATGAAATCAAACAGCATGGCGACATCGTGCAGCTGACGATGACGCAGCACACGGATAGCGCCATTCCGCGTAAATATATCAAAGCCGGCCAAATGGGCTGGGGGGCAATCCTGTCGTCGCTGAAGAGTCTGCTCGAAACTGGTAAGGCGCTCGACATTCAGATGAAGCCTCCCGAGTGATGCGGTGAAGGGCATCGTCGTCGCAGCGCGCGTGGATTCGCGAGCCGCCGGCGGAGATGTGGGCCGCTGCGTAACGCCCAACGAGTGAGCTACACGATGGCGTGAAAACGCGGCTCACTTATGCCGCTCAGGCACATGACGGGGTTGCAATCTCGGCCGCGCTCCTGTTTGTTTTCCGTCCATGAAAAAGCTGCTGCTGGCTTCGGCCTTGTTCGCCGCCCTCGCGGGTTCCGCGTCCGCCTATACGGCCTATCTAATGCCGGACGATTTTTTGCCGTCCGACCGGTCGATCATGC
>DASPMA010000484.1:0-2331 GCA_035627335.1 Binatia bacterium | reverse complement strand
GCGGTCGGTGCCCTGCGCGCAGGCGCCTGTGCCGAAGCGCGGTTCGTCGCATTCGCGGTCGCGCGCCCAACGGCAGGAATCGTCTTCGCGCCCTTCGCGGATGCGGCGGCAATCAGAATAGTCCGTGCCTTGGGTGCATGCGCCCGTGCCGATATCCGGATCGTCGCACTCGCCGTCATTGGCCCAGCGGCAGCTATCGTTGCCTCCGGGCGCGCCGCCGTCCGGTTTGGTGCGTCCGGTCTGCTTGCCGCTGATGGCCGGCGCTCGCCCGGCGTCGAAAACGTTGCCGCCGATAATTCGTGAGAGATTCGAACTGGGGGCCGGCCCGGTTTCCCCGACCGCGACACTGACCAGAACACACGCGGCGATCGTGGCCGCCGCAGCTGCAAGACGCATCAGAATCCTCCCCCGGTCCGGCCAAATCGTAGCCTGTGCGGGGGCGGCGCGGAAGCGGCGCCGCTGCGGCTTGATCTCGCCCCCGGCCTCTGAAACAAGCCGCGCATGCCCGTTCCGGTTCTCCACATCGGCAACAAGAACTATTCGTCCTGGTCGATGCGCGCATGGTTGGCGCTCAAATGGGGCGGCATTCCGTTCGAAGAAAAAATCATTGCGCTGGGCGGGGAAGGCTACGGGCGCGGCGAGATCAAGGAAGTGCGTGCAGTGTCGCCGAGCGGGCGCGTGCCGGTGCTCCATGTGGGCGGCACGGTGATCCACGATAGCCTGGCCATTTGCGAATGGGCGGCCGAGCAGTCGCCGTCGCTGTGGCCCGACGATCCGCTGGCGCGCGCCGAAGCGCGCTCGGCGTCTTGCGAGATGCATTCGGGTTTTGTGGCGCTGCGCACGGCAATGACCTGCAACATTCGCAGGCGCCTTGAGCGTCAGCCGGACTGGAACAGCGCTACGCGCGCCGACCTTGGGCGGCTCTATGAACTCTGGGGCGGCCTGCGCGCGCGCTATGGCGGCGGCGGCCCGTTCCTGTTTGGCCCTCGCACCATCGCCGATGCGATGTTCGCACCGGTCTGCACGCGGCTGCGCACTTACGCGGTCGAGCCGCCGCAAATTGCGCAAGCATACTGCGCCACGATTTTTGCCGATCCCGCTTTCCAGGACTGGGAGCGGGCAGGCGAAGCTGAATCCATGACCATCGAACAAACGGAAGCGGTCTACAGATGATGAAGAAGATTTTGGCGGCAGTGGCGCTGCTCACAGCGGCGGCCTGCGGCAATGGCGGCGTGATGGACGAGATCAAGAACGCGGAAAAGGCTGATGCCGAAGAAGCGCAGCAGGCGGCGGACGCGATGAGCAGCGCGGTGCAGGAAGAGGCGCAACGCTTTCCTTCTGGGCTCGAACTGCAGTTCGTGCGGCGCGGCAATGACCAGTCGCTGGCGACGCCCACCATGAACGCAACCGTGCTCGTGCATTACGAAGGCAGCTTCGTGGAGGGCGGCGAGGTGTTCGATTCTTCGTTCGCGCGCAACGAGCCGGTGGACTTTCCGCTTCAAGCGGTGGTGCCGGGCTTCTCCGAAGCCATCACGCACATGCGCCCCGGCGATGAAGCGATCGCGACCTTCCCCGGCTCGCTCGGCTACGGGCCCGAAGGCCGCGGGCCAATCCCGCCGAATGCGGCGCTGCGCTTCCGCATCGTGCTCTTGGCGTTCCAGGAGCCGGGCGGACAAATGGTGCAAGCGCCAGGGCAGCAATAGAGCGTGAGCGAGATCGCGTTCACGCGTGAGCTGTTGGCGCAGCTTGTCGCGTTCGACACGACGTCGCGCAATTCGAATTTGGCGCTCATCGAGTGGGTGGAGGCGTTCCTCGCCAAGCGTGGGATCGGTTCGCATCGGGTATCTAATGCGGATGGGACGAAGGCCAACCTTTGCGCATTGATTGGCCCGGCGGTTGAGGGCGGCGTTGTACTTTCGGGCCACACGGACGTGGTGCCGGTCGATGGTCAGCCATGGTCGAGCGATCCATGGGTGGTGACGGAGCGCGGCGGCAAGCTTTATGGCCGCGGCGTCGCCGACATGAAGAGCTTCCTCGCGGTCTCGCTCGCGCACATCGATGCGGCGCTCGATGCGAAAATCCAGCGGCCGCTGATCCTGGCGTTTTCGTATGACGAAGAGGTTGGGTGCCTGGGCGCGCCTTCGCTGATCGAAGACATTGTGCGCACTGCGCCGAGGCCGTCGGCGGTGATTGTCGGCGAGCCGACGAGCATGAAGGTGGTTTCCGCGCATAAAGGAATTCGCTCGTTTCTGGTGGAAGTGCTTGGGCGCGAGGCGCATTCGAGTTTGCCGGACCAAGGTGTCTCGGCCGTGATGGAAGCGCTGAAGCTGA
>DASPMA010000483.1:0-2861 GCA_035627335.1 Binatia bacterium | reverse complement strand
CGAGAAGAGCACGCCCGCCAGCGCGGCGCGCATGCGCCAGCCGCCGGAGAATTCGCGAGCGGGACGGCGCAGTTCGTCCTGCTCGAAGCCCAGGCCCACCATGATCGCGGAGGCGCGCGCTTCGCCGGAATAGCCGTCGATCTCGGCAAGACGCGTGTGGATGTCGGCGATGCGCTGGGGATCGGTGGCGGTTTCCGCTTCGCGGAGCAGCCGCGTCATTTCTTCGTCAGCCGCCATCACGAGATCGAGCAGCGGCGTATCCACTTGCGGCGCTTCTTGCGCGACGAAACCCATGCGCGCGCCGCGGCGCGTCCGGATGGACGCGTTCGCCTTGCCCACCTCCTCACGGATCAGGCGCAGCAATGTCGTCTTGCCTGTGCCGTTGCGGCCGACGAGGCCGACTTTCCAGCCTTCCGCGATGAACGCATTGGCGTTCTCGAACAACGGCCGGCCGCCGATGCGGTAGGTGAGGTCGGAAATCTCCAGCATGGAGCGGCGTGCTTAGCGAGGCGGCGGCCCGATTAGAAGCCGCCGCCTCGCAAGGCCGCTACGCGGTGTTGCTTACTCGTCGCAGGCGCAGTCATCGCCGCACGCGCACGGCGCGCAGTCGCAACCCTTGGAAACGGCCGTCACTGAACCGCACGCGCAGTCCGTGCAGCGGCACGGATTGCAGGCGCATTCGCCGGACTTGGTTTCGCGAACGTCTTGAAGCGTATTCATTGTCATCACCCTCTTTCTGTGTTGCGGGTGACTGCCCATATAGCCTCTGTACCATGGTACGGAGTCAAGCGGTGGCGAAAGAAAAAACGATCGCGGGTCTGGCCGAGGCCGCCGGCGTGGGCGTGGAGACCGTCCGCTATTACCAGCGGCGCGGGCTGATGCCGGTGCCCAAGGCGCGCTCCTCGTCCTTTCGCACCTACGACGATGCGCATGTGGAGCGGCTCATCTTCATACGCCGCGCGCAAAGCGCCGGCTTCACGCTGGAAGAGATACGCGAGCTGCTGAAACTCGACCGCGGCAACGATCGCGCGCGGGTGCGCGAATTGGCGCGCGAACGCCTGGTTGCGCTGGAAGCGAAGATGGAGGAGCTGCGCGACGCGCACGCGGCGCTGTCAAGGCTCGTCGGAGCGTGTCACGCGCGCAAGACCGGACCCTGCCCGATCATCGAGGCGTTCGCGCCCGCTGAGGCAAAATAGCGCGCAGAAACGTACGGAGCGGGGCGCGCAGGCGTACCGCGTTGGAACCTTCCGGCTCGCATTCAGGTTAGTCCGGGCCATGCTGGACGGGTCACTTCAAACCACCACGCCCGAGTGCGATCCGGACATCGCGAGCTACGAGGTGTCCGAGGACGGCGTAACCTGGCGCCCGTACGATCCCAAGCGCGACAAGGACCAGCCGCTGCATCGGCGGATCGAGTTTGCCCCGCCGACAGCGGATTGAGCCCGGCGGTAGCCCGCCCGTTGACGCCCCGTTCGCCCCAGCCCTATATCCGCGCCTCCACTGAGGGCCCGTAGCTCAGCTGGGAGAGCGCCGCGTTCGCAATGCGGAGGTCAGGAGTTCGATCCTCCTCGGGTCCACCATCCCTCATGTGGTTGCCGAATCCGCCCGGCGCAGTTTAGGACCGCGCCCATGATCCACATCATTTTCGAGCTGATCCGGGCGATCCTGGGCCTCATTACGATCGTTCTGATCGTCTACGTGGTCATTTCCTGGCTTTACGCCTTTGACGTCGTGGATCGCCGCAACGCCTTTGTGCGCTCAGTCTGGGAATTCACCAGCCGGCTGACGGATCCTATGCTGCGCCCGCTGCGGCGGCTGATCCCGCCGATCGCGGGCGTCGATCTCTCCGTTCTGGTTTTGCTGCTGATCATTTGGCTGTTGCGCGACCAGGTGTCCTGGTGGCTGGAGGCCGTGCTATTGGGGCGCGGCTCTATCCTCTGAGCACGCTCCGGGTGCGCCTGACGCCAGCAGGCGGCGCCGATCGAATTGAAGGACGTGCGCACGACGACAAAGGCGCTTACCTGAGGGCGCGCGTGCGGGCCGCGCCCGAGAACAATGAAGCCAACCGCGCGCTCGAGGCGCTTATCGCCAAGGCGCTTGGCGTCGCAAAATCAAAGGTGAGCGTCGCCCGTGGCCATACGGCCCGAATAAAGACGCTGCAGATCGAAGGCGCAGGCTCATCTGAGCTTGCGGCGTTCATCGCGAAGTTCGAGGAGAAGGCATGAGCGGACGCATCATCGACGGCAAGGCCATCGCGGCAGGCGTGCGCGCCGATGTGGCCGCGGCGGTGAAGCAGCTGCCGGCCCAGCCGGCGCTTGCGGTGGTGCTGGTCGGCGATGATCCCGCCAGCCAGGTTTATGTGGCGTCCAAGGGCAAGGCGACGATCCAAGCGGGCATGCGCTCAGTCGAGATCAAGCTGCCAAAGGAGATCACAGAAACTGATCTGATCGCGCGCGTCGATGCGCTGTCGCGCGATCCGGAAATCGACGGCATTCTCGTGCAATTGCCGCTGCCTAAGCACATCAGCGAAGCCAGTGTGCTTGCGGCGCTTGATCCGCTGAAAGATGTGGACGGACTCACGGAAGCCAGCGCCGGCAAGCTGGTACTCGGCAAGCCGGGGCTGCGGCCATGCACGCCGGTCGGCTGCGTCATTCTCGCGAAAACGGAGCGGCCGGACTTGAGCGGCGCGAATGTCGTCGTGATCGGCCGTTCGATCCTGGTGGGAAAGCCAGCGGCGCTGCTCTTTCTGGAGCAGAACTGCACCGTGACCCTTGCGCACTCGAAAACGCGAGACCTGCGCATTGTCTGCCGGGGCGCCGACATTTTGGTCGCGGCTGTAGGCCGGCCGGAAATGGTGCGGG
>DASPMA010000482.1:0-3165 GCA_035627335.1 Binatia bacterium | reverse complement strand
CAGGGCGATGGCGACCGGTATGATGACGCCAACTTCGTCGCTGGGCGGGCCATCTTCGTAGGGATCGCGGTATTCGTCCTCGAATACGGCCGGAGGCGCCGCTGGCGCTGTGGTGCCACGCGCACGGTTAAGCAGTTCGATTAGAAGGAAGAAGGCTGCTGCCGCGAAGGTGGAGCTGATCATGTAGTACAAGGCGCCCGATAGCGCGCGCTCCCCGCCAACGCCGACGACGGCGAGCACAGCGCCGGAGGAGATAAGAATGGAAAAACCGGCGATGCGCGAAAACGTGCGCGCCGCCAGCATTCCTATCGCACTCATGGCGATCGTAAGCGCTCCACCGACCAAAAGCAGGGGGCTGGCAAAACCCTCCGAGCCCCCCGCGTCAGGACCGAAATAGAGGAAGGTGGCGCGCAGGATCGCATAGACGCCGACTTTGGTCATGATGGCGAACAGAGCGGCCGCCGGCGCGCTTGACGCGGAGTAGGTGGGCGGCAGCCAGAAGCCGAGCGGCCAAGCGCCGGCTTTGATCAAGAAAGCGACGCCGAGAATTGCACAGCCGAGTTCGAAGATGGTGCGCTCGTCCCCGGCAATCTGCGGAATGCGTTCGGCGAGATCGGCCATATTGAGGGTGCCGGTGATGCCGTAGATCACGCTGACCCCGAGCAGGAATAGCGCAGATGCGCCGAGGTTGATGGCAATGTAGTGAAGCCCGGCTTTTACGCGCGGCGCGCCGGAGCCGTGCAGCACCAGCCCGTAGGATGCCGCCAGCAACACCTCGAAGAACACGAACAGATTGAAGAGATCTCCCGTGAGGAAGGCGCCGTTCAATCCGGCGAGCAGCAGCAAGAACAACGCATGAAAGCGCGGGCCAGCGCGGTCCCAACGCGCCAATGAGAACACGAGCGCCGCAAGCGCGAGCATGCTCGCCAGCGCAACCATCATCGCCGACAACCGGTCCAGCACGAGAACGATGCCGAACGGCGCTGGCCAGTCGCCCAGCTCATAGGCATGCGCGCCCGCTCCCGGCGCCGAGACGAAAATCACCAGGGCGGCCGAAATCAAGGCCAGAGCCACGACGGCGGCGAAGCTCAACGCGACGCGAACGGGCCGCTGCTCGATCATCATGACCAGCGCGGCCGCGCCGAGCGGGAGTATGACCGGCGCAACCACGAGGTGGGCGGCGAGCCCATTCATTGATCAGGCTCCTGGCCATCGACGTGATCGGTCCCGGTCAGACCGCGCGAGGCAAGCAGCACGACGAGGAAGAGCGCTGTCATGGCAAAATTGATGACTATGGCTGTCAGCACGAGCGCCTGGGGCAGGGGATCAGCGTAGGCGCTCGCGTCGGTCACCGCCGGATCGAGCACTGGCGGCGCGCCGATGCGGACGCCGCCGACAGAAAAGATGAAGAGATTGACGCCGTAACTGATGAGCGAAAGGCCGATTACCACTTGGAATGTACGCGGCCTGAACAAAAGCCAGACACCTGAGGCAATCAGCACGCCAATGGCGAGGGCGAGAACGATCTCCATCAGGCAATGCCCTCCGTCTGGGGTGCATCAACCGTGGGTTCGGGCGCCGGCTGAGCGTCAGCTTCCGTGATTTCCGGCGGGGGGGTGTTGACGCGGGGCGGACGGATCGACTGGTGCGCCAACGCGACCAGCATCAACACCGTAGCGCCCACCACCGACACGAAGACGCCTAGATCGAAAATCATCGCCGTCGCCGCAGGTATCCGACCGAGTAGCGGCACATCGAGATACTGAAAATAAGAAGTGAGAAACGGATAACCGAACATCCAGGCGCCAAGGCCTGTGGCCACCGCAATCAACAGTCCCAAACCAATCCAGTTGATTGGCTGCACGCGCAGCCGTGCTTCGGTCCATCGCGTGCCGGAAGCCATGTACTGCAGGATGAACGCAATGGACATGGCGACTGCGGCCACGAAGCCGCCGCCCGGCTGATCGTGTCCACGCAGGAACAAAAACGCAGCAAACACGACAATGACCGGGAAGAACCATTGCATCAACGTGCGCGGCACCATCATGTACTCACGCAATGTTTGCCCGGTGTCGCGCTTCTCGTGACGCTCGTCGAAGGCGGCCTGTCTGCGTTGTTGCGATGGCGGCTGGACCGTTTCTTGAGCCGGGCGGAAACGGCGAAGCAACGCAAACACCGTCAAGGCGACCACGGCGAGAACGGTGATCTCCCCCAACGTGTCGAAGGCTCGGAAATCGACCAGCAGCACATTGATCACGTTGCGCCCGCCCGCCTCGGTATAGGAATGCTCCAGAAAGAAGTTGGATAGCGGGTCCGGAGCTGGCCGCGTCATGACGGCGATGGTGAGCAAAGAGACGGACAGACCTGCAATCGCGGCGACAGTGAGATCAAGGCCGCGGCGCAAGCGGGCGCGAATTCGCGAGAGGGCCGAGAAGGCGCGCAGCTCCTCCAGCCGTATGGGGAGCCACCTCAGACCAAGCAACAGCAATACGGTAGTGACGATCTCGACCAGCAATTGCGTAAGCGCGAGATCGGGCGCGGACAGCCAAACGAAAGTGATGCAGCTGATCAGCCCCGCGCCGCCCATCAGCACAAGCGCTACATAGCGGTGATATTTGGCTTGATACGCCGCGCCGATCGCGCAGGCGCCGCCGACTAACCACATCAGCGCGAACACCGGGTCAATGGGTTGCAGCGCAGGCGCGAGCGGAACACCGCCAACAGCGAGCGCAGTCGTGAGACCGATCGCAAGTGGGACGAGCACGAGCAACCGCAGTTGTGGTTGCAATGCGCGAGTGCTCAGGACGCGCTCGATCCCGCGCGCCGCGATCGAAAGGCCGGACATCGCGGTATCGAACAGCCGCCGCGCCTGGAGCCGATGCAGCACGGGAGGCGCGCCGCGCGGGTTATTGTTTATGCGCTTGCGAAAAATCGCATAAAGCGACGCACCCGAAATCAGAGCCGTTAGGCTGAGGAGCAGCGCCGGACTGAATCCGTGCCAAACGCGAAGACTGTAGTCCGGCGCCTGTTCGCCCAGGACCGCGCCAACGGCTGCCGAAAGGAACGGTCCGATCGTCAGCCCCGGAATGATTCCAACGAGAAGGCAGAGCAGCACCAGAATCTCGATGGGAAAACGCATCCAGTGTGGCGGCTCGGCGGGCGTGC
>DASPMA010000481.1:0-3450 GCA_035627335.1 Binatia bacterium | reverse complement strand
TGGCCGTGGTCGAGTGTGCGCGCGCACCGGGCCGGACGCGACGATGCGCTCGTGCGCACGGCCCCGCTTCTGTTTCATGTTCGCGACCAGATGCGAGGCTTCTTCGAAGCAGACGTCTCAGAGGAAGCGCGGCGAAAGCTGCGGCGCGCGGCGGCGACTGGCCGTCCGTTAGGTGGCGTCGAGTGGTTGAAGCAACTGGAGAAGACGACTGGACGCGAATTAGCGGAGCGCAAGCGTGGAAGGCCGAGCGCTAAATTGGTGACACACGCTCATGGCGAGGGCGCAGACATGCTTGCTCGACGCGTTGGGTGAGTGTGTGTCACCAATTTAGCTCTACCGCGGATTGCCCAGTGAGGCTGTCGCCAGCCGCTCCACGTAGAGATCGTTCGCCAGGTGCAACTCGTCGCTTTGGCTGCCGTCGCAGATCATGGTGTTGGGGAAGGCGGTGGCGAGTTGGCTGGCGGCCTGGTCTTCGAGTTCTTCGGCCGCGGGCTCTGACAAGATCCAGCCTAGGCGCAGCGGGACGTTGTTGTCGGCGACTTCGACGAAGCGGAGCGAGCAGAAGCGGCCGTCCTGGTGCATGTTGTAGAGGCGGCCGAGCGAGATGCGCACGCGCTCTTCGCGGGTGGCGAGCACGGCTTGCAGTTCGTGGATGTCGAAGTCGAGGCGCCATTTGACGGGCAGGCGCTGCTGGTAGGGATTGCTATCGATGTGCAGCACGGCGATTCGCGGCATGCGTTGCCCGCGCTCGCGAGCGGTGCGCTGCAGGTGCTCGACGACGCCGATCAAGGTCTCAGCGCCTGAATTGTCGAAATAGCCGCCGTCGACGAAGCGGAAGGTCGAGTCATTGGTGCGCACCGAACCGACGGGCGAGACGAGCGGGAAGCGCGCGCTGGAGGCGGCGATGGTGCTGAGGCGGAAGTCCGGCGACTGGTTGCAGGAAGGCTCAATCAGTTCGTTGGAAGGGGCGGGGCTCCAGATGCAGCGGAAATCATGCAGCCAGCGCTGGCGGCCGCGCACGTTGGCGAGATCGAGGTCGCTGGCGACATAGACGCCGCCACTGGACGTTTCCGTCATGTTGACCAAGAGGTGCGGCGCGGCGCGCGGCCGGCCGAGTTCGCCGAACGCGGAGGCTGTGAACGCGTTGTGCTGGCGGTCGACGTCGAAGGCGTCCGCGAAGGCGTCTTCCAGGCTGAGTTCGAGGCCGCGCTGGCGATCGGTTTGCGCGAAGAAGGCCGTGTCGCTCTCAGTGGTGGAGGCCGGAACGAACGCCTGGATCAATTCGGGGAACATCTGCTTGGCCAGCGACGGCGAGAGATGGTCGCGCCGGAACATCGCATCGAGCGCGATCTGGCGCGGCCCAGGCGCGGCTTCCTCGTCAAGCGCGCAGCCTTCGCCTTCGAGCGGCAGCACGTCGAGACTGGCGCGATAGGCGGCCGCGCCGACGGCGCCGCCCGAAACCGCACTGATTGCGAAGATGCGCCGCGCAAGCCGTGGGCATTGGTCCGCCAAGCGGCCGAGCACGGCAGCGGCGAAATGCGCCGAGCGGACGCCGCCGCCTTCCACGCTGACGAGGATGATCGGGTCGGCGCCGCTGTCGCGCGAAAAGGCGCGCAGCGATTCATCGAGGGTCGGGCGCTGAAGGTCTTCGATCGGCGCGAGTGTGCGCATGAAGTGGTTGTCGTCCATACCGATGACGCCAATGATTAGCGGCGTGACGGCGGCGAGCGGGAAGGCAGGCAAGCCGTAGCGCCGCCCGAAGTCGATCAGCCAGGATCCAGCCGCCGTGACCACGGCAAAACTGAGCGCGATGAGCGGCACGGGTCCGATCAGCCGCGCGAAGTCGAGACCCCAGGCCGGCATGGCGTAGAAGATGCCGGCGAAGCCGAGGAACATGCCCGGAAGCATCCAACCATGGGTCGCGCGCGCGAGCAGCGTATCGCCGAAGCGCCGGCTAAAGGCGCGCGCCAGCGGCGACCACCAAAACAGGATGTAGACAAACGGGAAAACGGTGCTCGCTGCAGCCATCGCGGTGAACGGCGTTTGCAGCGGGTCACTGACGAGCGCCCCGGCGAGGTGAAGGAAATCCTGCCCAAAGGTGCGTGACGCCTCGGCTTGGGCGCCGATGAATGGCAACGCCGCATCCGTAAAGCTGAGTGCGGCGCCGAACCAGGGGGCGAACCAAGCCACGCCGACGAAGGTGCGTTGCCAGCCGTTGAACACGCCCGCCACATGCTGGCCGCGCAACTCGATACCCAACAGCCGCGCGGTCCAATAGCGATTGGTGGCCGCAAAAGCGAAGATGGCGAGGAAGGTGATGCCGGCGCGGGCCCAGGCGAATTCGGACCATGGCTCGTTGCGGTTGCCGACATAGTTGGCGAGCGCCTCCTGCACCTGTCCGGCGGCAAGGCCGAAGGTCGAGAACATCCCGAACATGACCAGCGAGACGGAGATCGGGTACCAAGCGAGCGTGAAGTGGCGCTGCAGGCGCTCATAAGACGTGATGGGTCGACCGTGTGCGCTCATCGCTAACCCCTCAGGCCGGCTGGCCTGGCGATCGGGACGCTTTCTCTAGTCGTGAGCCCAAGTGGCTGGCCGGAGAGCCCCTCTCCGCCATGCAACCAGCGCCCGCGCTTTCCGGTTCCCGGCGCGGGACAAATCCGTGCTCGGCCCGAGTCTTAAGCCGCACAGAGCGCGCAAGTCCTGATTTTTGCGCGGCCTTGCGTCTCAGGTCCTGGGCTTAGGTTTGACGTTCTAGTGACGCCTGTGTATATGTGCCAACATCTTGTGACGCCTCAGAAAATGGCGTCGTGACCCTATGGCATTGCGCTTTTGAACTGCGCCGTTGGCGCTGCGAACCCGCTTTTGCCGATGCTTGGAGAGCACCTCGATGTCCACAGCCCCGCGCGCTGACGCAGAGCACATTCCGTTCTCGGCGCGCCGTCATGCTGTCTCCGCGCTAGTGCGCGCGCCGTCGATCCCGCCGCGCCGCAAGGACTCGCTGATGACCGAGACCAAGCGCGTGGCCGTCGTGCTGCGCCGCGGCATGAAGCAAAGCGAATTCCGCAATGTTGAAGAACAGCTCGACATGCACAATTTGACGTGCCTGCCGGTGTTGGCCGGCCAGCGCCGCATGACGGTGTCCGATACGCCCGTGTGCGGTTTCATCGTGACGGGCGGGGACATGGACCCGTCCCACGCCGAGCGCGACCTGATCATGGGCACTGTGCGCGAGACGTTGGACCGCGACATCCCTGTGGTGGCGATGTCGGAAGCCGTACCGCTGGTGCTGGAAGCCGCCGGGGTGAAGGGCGCGGTGGCCAAGGGCCGGAGCGTGATGCTGCACCGCCACGACGTGCGCGTGCTTGAGACGGAGCGCGAGCTGGCCGATGTCGTGAAGCTGATGGCGAAGGCGCCGGCGCGCTAAGCGCTTCTATTTCCGTAGACGAT
>DASPMA010000480.1:0-4709 GCA_035627335.1 Binatia bacterium | reverse complement strand
GTGGCGAAGTTGGCGGAGTAGATCAGCGAGCGGCTTTCGCGGCGTTGCTGCGTGAGGCCCGCGCGCGTGAGGTGCGCGAGGTGAAACGAGAGCGACGAGGCGGGGATGCCGAGCTTGTCGGCGATATCGCCGGCCGGGAGGCCGCCGGGACCGGCCTGCACCAGCAGCCGGAAAATCGCCAGCCGGTGCTCATTGGCGAGGCCCGCGAAGGCTTCGAGCGCGGCGGGCGTGGTGATGCGCCGTGATTCCATATTTCCAGTATAGTCGAACTATCAGGCGACGCAAGGGCTACGCTTAAAGGTCAGGCGCACGCCCTTTTGCGAGCGGGGTAATGGCGGTGAACTTTCCGGAGGGGCGGCCGCCCCTGCCCCCTCCTCCAACTCCTCCCCGCAAGGGGGAGGAGAGTCGCTCGTCTTGCCTCGCCGCGAACAGCTTCGCCACCGTGATGTCTTCCGGTTTGAGAAACGGAAACTCCGCCGACAGCTCTTTTTCGCTCGTGCCGGCGTCGAGATAACCGATCAGATGCTCCACAGCGAAGCGCATGCCGCGAATGATCGGCTTGCCGCCGAAAATGGCGGGGTCTGAGGTGATGCGGGTGAGGAGCGGGTTGGTCACCCCTGTATACTCGCACACAACCGCCAGTGTGGAACAACACACTTTGCGTGGGCCTAGGTCAGTGGAATTCCGACCACGCTGGGTCGCGAATCTGACAGAATGTCGGAATGAAATCTGCTGAACGTCGATCTGGTACGCCCCCTCGAACAGCTAATCGCCTTCATTTAATCTGAACTGGCGGGGCCGCAATTTGCCGTCACTACGAACGAACGGCGACACAATTCGAATGGTCGGCCAATTGCCGAGTTCGACATTGTAGTCAGAGGCAAGATCGGGTCCGGCAAGATCACTTGGCTAATTGAATGTCGCGACCGCGCAGAAATGGCTGGAGTCGATTGGATTCAACAAATTGCCCACCCCAAGGCACGCCTCCGTTAACCTCCTGCGCCAACAGCCCTCATCTGCGCATCGCTTGCGCGCCGCGCTGCCCTCATTCCGCAACGGGGGAGAAACCGCCTCCCGAGATGTGCGATCGTCAGTGGGAATCGAAGCCTCTTCCGGCCTGTTCAATCGGCTAACTGGAAAAATCTGCTTCAATTGAGGGACGTTCGGTTCCCTGTCCGCGCCTCAATGCGCCGCGCTGCGCGGATGACATGGCGGCGAGGGGTGCGCTAGGATGGCGTACACTGGCGGCGGTTGGCGATGAGTGTGGAGCATACGGCGGAAATGGGGGACGACGGCTCGCGCGCCCAGGCCAAGACACTGGGCGATGTGCTGTACGCGAAGCCGGGCGCCAGGGCGCCGGAGCACGAATGGTCGGCGCTGGTGCGAAAAATCGCCGAGGGCGACCAGGCCGCGCTGCATGCACTTTATGAACGGGCGCATCGACCTGTCTTTACGTACGTCCTGCGCATCACGGCAAACCGCGAGACAAGCGAAGAGCTGACGGTCGATGTGTTTCACGACGTCTGGCGGCGCGCCTCGAGCTACGATGCGGCGAACGGGACCGTGCTTGGCTGGATCATGAACCAGGCGCGGTCGCGCGCGATCGACCGCTTGCGCTTCGACAACCGCAAGAAACGGCGCGGGGACGGGGAAATCCCGCAGACCGAAGAGCCGAGCGCAGATCCCCAAGACGTGGCGGCGCTCAAGGAACAGGGCGAAGCATTGCGGGCGGCTCTTGCGCTGCTCAATGGCGCCGAGCGCCAGGCGATCGAAGCGACGTTCTTCGCCGGACTGACGCACGCGGAAGCCGCAAGCCGGCTCAACCAGCCGCTCGGCACAATCAAGACGCGCATTCGCTCGGCGTTGCACAAATTGCGGCAAGCGCTCGCCGCGGAAGGCAGGCCGGCATGAGCACACGAACAAACGCCTGCCCGCAAAGTGAGCTGACATGCGCGTATGCGCTTAGCGCTCTGCCCGCCGGCGAAGCCGCGGCGGCCGAAGCGCACATCGCCGTTTGCACCGAGTGCCGGCTTGAACTTGAAAGCCTGCAGCCTCTCGTCGCGCGCTTCGCCGCTTGGCCCATGGATGTGATGACCCCCGCGCCGTCGCTACAGGAGCGGCTGGCGCTACGGATCGCCGAGGAAACCGGCGCCGCGCCGCTGAAACCGCCGCCGCGCCAGTGGTCCGAGCCGGACTGGGAGGAAGTCGCGCCCGGAATCGAGTGCAAGCTCTTGGCGACCGATGCGGAGCGGGCGCGCGTCAGCATGCTGGTGCGCCTGGCGCCCGGCGCCAGCTACCCGCCGCACACCCACGCCGGGGTTGAGGAGTTGCATCTGCTGGACGGTGAACTCTGGATCGACGAGCGCAAGCTCTTTCCGGGCGATTACAATTACGGCGCCCTGGGCGCAGGGGACGACCTGGTCTGGAGCGAGACGGGCTGCACCTGCGTGCTCATCACCAGCACCCAGGACGTGCTGCGCTAGGACCAATCCAAGACTAAACGGCTGTCGTTTTGGAGGTATGGGCCGGACCCCAAGCCTCAAGTCGTGCGCGCAAAGCGAGATGACGTGCGCTTATGCGCTGCAGGTCCTGCCCGCTGACGCGGCGGAGGCCGCGGCGGCGCATATCGCGGGCTGCGCGGCGTGCGGGCGCGAGCTGGAAAGCCTGCAGCCGGTCATCGAGAGCTTCGCCGCCTGGCCGATTGACGTGCTGCGCCCGGCGCCGTCGCTGCAGGACCGGCTGGCGCTGCGTATCGGGGAAGATGCCGGAGCGCCGGTGAAGCCGCCCGCGCGCCGATGGTCCGAACCCGTTTGGGAAGAAGTTGCGCCCGGAATCGAGTGCAAGCTGCTGGCGACGGACGATGAGGCGAAGCGGGTCAGCATGCAGGTGCGGCTTGCGCCCGGCGCAAGCTATCCCCCGCATACGCATGCCGGCGTCGAAGAGCTGCACTTGCTCGACGGCGAGCTCTGGATCGACGCGCGCAAGCTCTATCCAGGCGATTACAATTATGGGCCTCCGCAGGAAGGCGATGACAGAGTTTGGAGTGAAACAGGCTGCACATGCGTACTCGTCACCAGCACGGAGGACGTGCTGCGATGAGCATGGGCCTGGAAACCAATTCTCATCTTACGCGCTGCGGCTTGCGGGGCATCGACCTCGTCCCGTTCGGCACGCACGCCTGTCACTTCTATCGCGACCGCGATCACTTGATCGAAGCGTTGGTTCCGTTTTTCATCGCCGGCCTGACCGAGAATGAGCGGTGCCTGTGGATCACGTCGCGGCCGGTGACGGCGCGCGACGCCATCGAGGCGCTGCGCGCGGCCTGGAGCGGCGCGGACGACGCCGTCCAGTCCGGCGCGCTGCGCATCATCGACTTCGACAGCTGGTACGCCAATTCGTCTGAACTCGTCGGCGTCGAAATCGTGGATTTGTGGCTGAGCGAAGAAGAGCGCGCGTTGGCCGAGGGGTATCGCGGCCTGCGCATCACCGGCAACACCAGCTTCCTCACGCCGGCCGACTGGCCCGGCTTCATGGAGTATGAGCGCGCCGTGAGCGAGCGCTTCCGCGGCCGGCGCATTGTGGCGCTGTGCAGCTACGAGCTGGCGCAATGCGGCGGCGCGCAGCTGGACGAGGTGATGCAGGCGCATCATTGCGCGTTCGAATGCGAAGACGCGACATGGCAAGTGGCGGCTGCGCCGAAGGGGGCCTGAGGCGCTGAGGCGTGCGGGTGTGCATGTTCAACGCGGGTTCCGTACAGGCTTATCAGTCCCCGTCCATCTTCAACGCCGCGATGAAAGCTTCCTGCGGGATGTCGACTTTCCCGAACTGGCGCATGCGCTTTTTGCCTTCTTTCTGCTTCTCCAAGAGTTTGCGCTTACGCGTGGCGTCGCCGCCGTAGCATTTGGCGGTGACGTCCTTGCGCAGGGCAGAGATGGTTTCGCGGGCGATGATCCTTCCCCCAATCGCCGCCTGGATCGGGATCTTGAACATGTGCTGGGGGATCAGCTCCTTCAGCTTTTCCGTCATGGCGCGGCCGCGGCTTTCGGCGCGCGCGCGATGCACCAGCATGGCCAGCGCATCGACCGGCTCGTCATTGACGAGAATGCTCATCTTCACGAGATCGCCGACGCGGTGGTCGATCAGCGCGTAATCGAAGCTGGCGTAGCCCTTGGAGATGGATTTCAGGCGGTCGTAGAAATCGAACACGACTTCGTTGAGCGGCAGCTCGTACACCAGCATGGCGCGCGAGCCGACATAGTTGAGGTCCTTCTGCACGCCGCGGCGATCCTGGCAGAGCTTGATGATGCCGCCGAGATAGTCGTCGGGCGTCAGGATGGTGGCCTTGATCCACGGCTCTTCGATCTCGCGGATGTAGACTTCGTCCGGCAGATCGGCGGGATTGTGCAGCTCTTTGATCTCGCCGTCGTTGAGGTGCACTTTGTAGACGACGCTGGGCGCGGTGGCGATGAGGTCGAGATCGAACTCGCGCGTCAGGCGCTCCTGGATGATTTCGAGGTGCAAGAGGCCGAGGAAGCCGCAGCGGAAGCCGAAGCCGAGTGCTGCGGAGGTTTCCATCTCGTAGGAGAAGCTCGCATCGTTGAGGCGCAGCTTCGACATGGCGGCGCGCAGGTCCTCGAAATTGGCGGCGTCCTGCGGGAAGAGACCGCAGAAGACGACGGGCTGCGCCGGCTTGAAGCCGGGCAGCGCTT
>DASPMA010000479.1:0-2454 GCA_035627335.1 Binatia bacterium | reverse complement strand
ACCGCACGCCGGCCTGAGCGGCGAGATTGAACACACGCTTGAAGCAATGGAGCGCGAAGAGGGCGTTGAGACCCGCGGCATCCGCCAGGTCGAGTTCGGCGAAGGTGAAATTCCGCCGCGTCCGCAGACGCCCAAGGCGCGCGCGCTTCAGGTCGACATCATAATAGTCGCTGAGATTGTCGAGGCCGACGACGCTCTTGCCCTCGGCGAGCAGGCGCTCGGCGAGGTGATAGCCGATGAAGCCGGCCGCGCCAGTCACCAGGATCGGGGTCATCGAAGCTCAGCTCATCGCGCCGGGGCGTTGGTCGAGCGCTTCGATAGGCGCCGCCCCCCTCAAAAGCAACCTAGGTCACCTGGGCGAGCGGGCAAGCGCGCCGGCGACGCCAGCAGCGACGAACATTGCCGCAAGCCACCACTCTGCCCAGAGGTTGAAGCTAAGATTAGCGACGACGCCGGCGGCAGCCAGCGTCCCTGCCGTCGCCGCGGCCGCGGGCCGGTTGTCCCCGAAGTTGCGAAGCAGCGATCGTCCGCCGAAGACGAGGAGGGCGCCCGCCAGGGCGACGCCGACCGCGCCAAGCTCGAACCAGATCTGCAAGCTCGCGCTGTGCGGGTGTACCGGGACCGCCGGTAGGTGCGCTCGCGCCGCGTCGAGCCCGTGCCCAAACCACGGCTGCTCCCAAATGCGGTCGCAAATGTAGCTCCAGATTTCGATGCGGGCGCTCCAGCTGAAGGGGAGCTGTTCGGCGCCGATTGCGGAGGCCAGCAGCGGCGTGATGAAAGGCGCGCCGATGAGCCAAACCAACAAGGCGGCGAATACGGCTGCGAGCATGATGCGCGGGGCGATGTATGCCCCTGCGAACGCCGCTAGTCCGGCGACGAACCCCACGGTGTTGGCGAACTGGCCGAACTGGAGTGAGACGAACCCGCCCGCGGCCAGGATGGCAACAGCGCCGGCCTTCCAGATTGGCTCGGATCGCCCCAGCAGGGCGCCGGCCGCTGCCCAGGTCAAGGCCAATAGCAGGCTGGCGGCGCGCGTGACATTGCGGGTCAGCTCGTCGATGTCGCCCCCGGGCTGGGCGGCCCGATTGAGTGGCAGACCGCCCATCGCTTCGATCGCGAGCAACGCCGCGAGCACGGCAAAGGCCGCGACGGCGCCAGCTCGGGTGAGCCGCCGGTCCTGGGCGGCCGCCGCCGCAAAGACCGAGCCCAGGGCCGCTAGGGCGCCGATTTTCAGCGCCTGCGGGCCGGCGGCGTGCTCCGACCACAGGCTCGACGTAACCGCCAGCGCCAGAAAACCGGCCAGCAGCAGGAGAGACCAGGGCCTGCATTCAACAGCTTGCCGCAGCAGCGAAGGACTGAGCGATAACGCTCCCGCAAGGCAGAGTAGAATGGGCAGCCCCAACGCGCCGCCAACGCCGAAGGCGGGTAGTAGAACGAAGAAAACAGCGCGCGCGATGGTCCCGACCACAGCCTCTTCCGATCATTTGATTCTCGGCTGTCATTCTGTAGACGACATTTCAGCATCGTCACCGGATAGCCCGTCTTACCCCTTGGCAGCGGGCGAGATTTAAGCTTTGTTACCCCTCTGGCGCGTATAGGGGACCAGGCGGGACGGCGCGCGCGGTAGTGCGTCCGTGGGAGCAGCGAATGACTGAGAAGCCAGCTGACTACGGTCGCGAGGTCCGGGACACGGTCGTAAAGTCCGGCTTGACCGGCGTCGCCGCGACAGTTCTCGCCGTCACGGTTTTCTCGCCCGCCGGCTTCGGCGGCATGATCGGCACCAGCCTCGCCTCTGGTTTCGGCATCGATACGAATAGCGCGGCCGCGGAAGATCCGTATGCGAGCCTGCCGCCATATCCGGCGCCGCTAAGCGCGCAAGAGCTATCCGACATCCACAACCAACTCGCCCGCACGACCGCGTCGCTCGAGATCACGCGCGCGGCGACAGAAGCGAAGATCGAATACATTCGCTCGATCGCGATCAGCGGCGATGCGGTGACGTTCGCGCCGGTCCGGACCGCGCATGCCGCCGACGGTCTGCGGCTTCGCACCAGCGAGCCGGAGACGTTTGCAGCGGCGCCCGCGCCACTGACGCCGGTCGTCAATGCGGCGCTGGCGCCGCTCGAAGTGACGGCTACGCCGATCAGCTTCGTTGGCGGCGTCGACCCGAGCTACCGCGATCCGCACCTCGAACTGGCGGATTTGCTGCTCGCCGACGAAACCTTCTAAGCGCTCATCTTTTACAACAAAGTTCAGCGCGCATGCGGGTGTCTAGGCATCGGCGTCCGCTACGCGGATCAGTTCCGCGAACGCGAGCATGATGTGATAGAAACTCGACGCGCGCGCAGGTTCGCGCGTGAATGCCCCGTCTGGCATGCGTAGGTCGTACCAGTACCCGGCGGCAGGCGTGTCGCAGAACGCGCGGATCATGTCGTGCGCTTGCAAGGCGCAGCG
>DASPMA010000478.1:0-3033 GCA_035627335.1 Binatia bacterium | reverse complement strand
AAGGTCCGACTCACCATCACTCCCGCTCTGGCGTCAGCGACCCGAGCAGCGTCGCGCGATCGCCCGCGAGCGCAATGCACGCATTGCTTTCGCCGCCGTCCGGATAGCAGAACAGCGGGCCTTGCGCGCCGCGGGCCGCCTCGTATTGCGCGCGTGTGACTTCCGGCTGGAAGTGGGGCGGACGTTCGGCACGCGCGGGCCAGGCCGGCAGCGTGTCCGCAGTTTGCGGATCCGCCGTATTCGTAGTCCACGCCTCAAGCTCTTCGCGCAGACCCGTCTGATTGCTCATGGGGCTGAACGCCAGCGACACGTCAGCCGTGCGATAGGCGTGTTCGAACAAAACCGCGCCGTCACGCGACGTGATGCGCATCGTCGCCGTTGCTTCCGCGCACGTCGGGCCTTCGGCCTCCGCCTCGATCACATAATACTGGCTGCCAACGGCGGACCAATCGCGCGAGTATTCGGCGAAACATCCCGCGCGGGCGACAGCTGGCGGCAACTCGGCGGTGGCGCCGTCTTCCTTCTGCGGCTCCGGCGAACATGCCGCAAGCACCAACACAGCAAGGATGATCGCCGCCTGCTTCATTCCCCTGTCTCCTCAACGTCTCGATCGAAAAAATGCCCGGCGCCGCCGGCGGCCGGTTCCCAGAAAACGCACAGCTCGCGGCCCGTTCCCGACGCGTGACACAGCATCGGCAGATCGCGCGCGCGGATGTCGTCATAAGTGAGACGATCCAGGGTCGTTTGCCCAGGCGTCAATGCGTCCCATTCGGGAGCTGTTTGCGTGGTAGCGACGTGCGGGCGCGCCCAATCTGTGAGGAAGTCACGCATGATGTCCTCATCGGCTTCAACGAATGCATCGCCGAATGCCCGCGGCAACGGCGCCGCCCAAGCCCAAGCCGGATGACCTTCCGCGTCGTGGATCGCGTATAGGCCAACTGCCTTGTCGCACGATGGCCCGAGCGCACGCGCGGTAATGGTTTCCTGCGCATCGGTTCCGGAGAGCGCTAAGTCTTGCGTCACGCTGACATCGCAGCCCGCGCTCACGACGCGTTGCTCGCAAGCCGCGAGCGCGGCTATGACGCACAATACGAGAAGCCTCACGGCCCGTACGCCACGATCATGGTGGGCGCGCGCGAGGCCGGGTCGATGAGCAGACATTGCGTGCCCTCGACAGCCGCCGCATAGCAGATCATTGGAAGATTGCGGGCTCGCAGCATTTCGTACGTCTCCCGGTCAAACGGCGTGTCGTACGAGAATGTCTGAGCGCTCGCGCTGAGCGATCCAGCGTCCGCGCGCCATTCCGGCAATTCACCCGAGCGGCCCTCGCTGATATTGGCCCAGCCCGTCAAAAATCGGTCCATTTGCTCGTTCGAGACCGGAGGGGCGCCATCCGGCGGAACACCCCCTGCGGTGAGGTCGTAATAGGTCGATGCAAACGCCCACAGCGCATCGCCCGAGGCGTTTCGCACCGCTAACGTCACCACCGCTTGCGCGCAGCTCGGTCCATCCGAGCGCGTCGTGATGACGTCAGGCGTCTCCGTCGTGGTCCACGCAACTTCGTGCGTAGCAGAACGCGCGCAGCCTTCCGCGTCCGCCGTTTCGCGCTGCTGACCGCACGCGCTTAGCGCCAGCGCTGCAACCAAGAAGAGAGCAAAACGCATCAGGTCCCCGGAATCGCCGCGGACCATAGCGGCAAGATCTCCTGGCGCTAGTTCTATTCGGCGATTTCCAGCGCGGCGCCGCTGGCGAGATCGCCGATTTCATCCGCGGGAGGCGCGCTGAAAAGCCCATGCGGACGCTGCAATGCGGCAACGGCCGCTTCGTAGCCCGCTGCAACAACGTCGTCGAAACGCTTCCAGTCGCGCATGTCCATATCCGCCATTTCCGGGGCGATCAGAAGATCGGCGCCGGAGCGGCCTTCCCACGGATCCACCGCCAACGTCGCCGCGCGCATCAGCAGTGAGGCTATCGGCGGCGCGCTCTGGAAGCCGTGCGCCGCCACCCAGCCCAGGAAGCCCGGCGGATCGCGGAAGTCTTCCGGATCTATCGTGTCGCGCCGCGCGACATCGACGCCGATAATCGGCCCGCGGTGCATGTCCTTCAGAATGTCGACGGGGAAGTTCTTCAACACCGCGCCATCGACGAGGAGCGCGTGCGGTCCATCCATCACCGGCGGCAGAATGCCCGGCAACGAGATCGAGGCGCGGAGCGCATTGCGCAACAGGCCCGCCCGATGCACGCGAATCTCGCCGGCAACCAAATTGGTCGACACGGCAAAGAACGGCACGGTCAGGTCCTCGATCAGCGTGTCGCCGAAATGTTCGTGCAGCCGCTCCTCGACGCGCCGCCCGCGCACGAGGCCCACCACGGGGATAACGTAGTCGCCGAGCGGATTGCTCTCGACGAACGCTTTGCGGATGCGCACTTCGATTTCGTTGTCGTCCCAGCCCATCGCCGCGCACGCGGCGATGACGCCCCCAATCGAGGTGCCCCCGATCATGTCGAAGGGCAGGCCCGCCTCGCGCAGCGCGCGGATGACGCCGATATGGGCATACCCGCGCGCGCCGCCGCCGGAGAGCACGAGTCCGATCGCCTTGCGCGCAATGACGCGCGCCAGCCGGGCCGCGTCCGCGTCGTCGACGCCGCGCCAGTGAAACAGGCGCGCCGCTTCACTTGCAAGCCGCCATTCATCCGTTGTGGCGGCTTTGCGGTCCATGCCATGGTGCAACAGGATGACGTCCACCAACCGGAATTGACGCGCCGGCGATGGCTCTTCCGGCGGCAGCAGCGGCAAAGACGGCCGCGCATCCGCGCGCGCGAAGAACCAGATGCGGTCGGCTTGGCGGATGCAGGTGCGATACCAAGGCGTGTCGGCGATGGGCGAGAGCAGAAACACCGCGTCGTTCTTGCGCTCAAGCGCGTCGAACCAGGCGCTGTTCATGCCTTCGGCGCTGATCTCGCGCGCGTCCTCTTCAGTGACGATGACAGCGCTGCAGCCGAGGCGTTTCAGCCCCGCCTGCAGCGTGCGCG
>DASPMA010000477.1:0-7634 GCA_035627335.1 Binatia bacterium | reverse complement strand
GAAAAGCGCAATTCGTTCACCGCCTTCTCGGCGGAGAGGCCGCGGATCGACTGAGCCACGAGGTTCAGCTTTTGCGGGCTGATGCGAACGGTGCGCAGCACGGCGCGCGCTTCGTTCGTGGCCTGCTTCGGAGGAGCCTTGGGTTTGCTCATCTCACTTCCTCTTGGCCTTCTTGTCGGCGCCGTGGCCGAAATAATTCCGCGTCGGCGCGAATTCGCCGAGCTTGTGGCCGACCATGTCCTCGCTCACGAGCACCGGCGTGAACGTCTTGCCGTTGTGAACTTGGAAGGTGAGGCCGACGAATTGCGGCATGATAGTGGAGCGGCGCGACCAGGTCTTGATCTGCTCACGGCGACCGCTACCGCCAGCCTTCTCGGCCTTCTGCAGCAGATAACCGTCGACGAATGGGCCTTTCCAAACAGAACGCGGCATCTTCGTTAGCTCACTTTCTTCGCGTTACGACGGCGGATGATCAGGCGATCCGACGGCTTAGTCTTGCGGGTCTTCGGACCGCGCGTTTTCTTGCCCCACGGCGTGACCGGGTGACGGCCGCCTGAGGTCTTGCCTTCACCGCCGCCATGCGGGTGATCGACCGGGTTCATGGCGACGCCCCGCACGCTGGGCTTGCGGCCCATGTGGATGCCGCGGCCCGCCTTCCCCCAGACTTCATTCATGTTGTCGGGGTTCGACACAGCGCCAATCGTGGCCATGCACACGTCTTGCACCATGCGCACTTCGCCGGAGGCCATACGCAGCTGGGCGAAACCAGCGTCGCGGCCGACGACTTGTGCGTACGTACCGGCCGAACGCGCCATCTGCGCGCCCTTGAGCGGCTTCAGCTCGATGTTGTGCACGATCGTACCGACCGGGATCGCCTTCAGCGGCATCGCATTGCCCGGCTTCACATCGACGCGCTCGCCGGCGACGATGGTGTCGCCCGCCTTCAAGCGTTGCGGGGCGATGATGTAGCTCATCTCGCCGTCGGCGTACTTGATCAGCGCGATGAACGCGGTGCGGTTCGGATCGTACTCGAGACGCTCGACCGTCGCTTCAACGCCCCACTTGCGGCGCTTGAAGTCGATCTTGCGGTACGTCTTCTTGTGGCCGCCGCCATGACGGAACGCGGTCACGCGGCCCATATTGTTTCGGCCGCCGGACTTGGTGAGCCCTTCGGTCAGCGCCTTTACCGGCTTGCCTTTGTACAGCTCGCCGCGATCCACGATCACGAGCTGACGGCGACCCGGCGAGGTCGGGCGGAAAGTCTTCAACGCCATTACGAGAGCCCCGTCGTCACGTCGATAGAATGGCCGGCGAGCAAGGTAACGATTGCGTTCTTGGTATCGGAACGCTTGCCCGGGACGCCGCGGAAATTCTTCGTCTTGCCCTTGCGCACGATGGTGTTCACCGCGCCGACCTTGACGTTGAACAGCTTTTCAACGGCTTCCTTGATGTCCTTCTTCGTCGCCGTGAGCGGCACGCGGAAGACGACCTGGTTCTTCTCGGAGAGAAGCGTCGCCTTTTCCGTGATCACGGGCGCCAGAATGGTGTCGTAGTGTTTGAGCGCGCTCATGCCGCGGCTCCTTCTTCAGCTTTGGCGGCCTTCTTGGCCGGCGCACGCTTCTTCGGCTCGGGCTTGGCCTCGCCGTTCTTGAAGCGCTCGTGGATGGCGTTCACCGCATCCTGCGTCAGCACGAGCTTGTCGGCGCGCAGGATGTCGTAAACGTTGAGGCCTGCGTTCGGCAGGATGTCGATGTGCGGAATGTTGCGCGCGGCGCGCGCAACGCCCGCATCGACCGAAGCGCCGGCAATGAAGAGCGCCTTCTCCAGCTTCAGCTTGTCGAGAGACTTCTGCAGCGCGGACGTTTTGCCGTCCTTCACCGTCAGCGCGTCGATCACGACGATGGCGCCGGCATTGGCCTTGGCCGAGAGCGCGTGGCGCAGCGCGAGCGCGCGGAATTTCTTGGTGAGGTCGTGCGAGTAGTCGCGCGGCAGACGGTTGTGTGCGTGACCGCCGCCCCGGAAGATCGGCGCGTTGGCCGCGCCGTGACGCGCTTGGCCCGTGCCCTTCTGCTTGTAGAGCTTGGAGTGCGAACGCGAGACTTCGCCGCGGCTTTGCGTCTTGTGCGTGCCGGCGCGGCGCTTGGCGAGTTGGTACTTCACCATGCGCTGCAGGATGTCGGCGCGGATTTCCTTGATGCCGAAGATAGCGTCGTCGAGATCGACCGAGCCGCCCTTCTTGCCATCGAGAGTTTGAACGTCGAGCTTCATATCCGTCCTCACTCAGCCGCGGCTTGCGCTTGGCGGAGGCCCGCCGGCTTCGGCGCTTCTTTCGGCAGCGGCGCTTTGGCGGCGTCGCGCACTTCGACCCAGCCGCCTTCGGCGCCGGGCACAGCGCCCTTCACAAACAAAAGTCCGCGTGCGGGATCGACGCGGACGATTTGCAGATTCTGAACCGAGACGCGCTCGTCGCCGAGATGGCCGGCCATCTTCTTGCCCTTGAACACCTTGCCGGGATCCTGGCGCTGGCCGGTGGAGCCGTGCGATCGGTGCGAAACGGAAACGCCGTGCGTGGCGCGCAGACCGCCGAAGTTCCAGCGCTTCATCGCGCCGGCAAAGCCCTTGCCGATCGAGACGCCGGCGACATCGACCTTCTGACCGGCAACAAAATGGTCGGCGCTGAGTTCGGCGCCGACCGGAAGGAGATTGTCAGAAGACACGCGGAATTCGCGTACGATCGCTTTTGGTTCAATCTTCGCGCGCGCGAACTGGCCGCGGATCGCGTTGCTCTTGTTTTTGGCTTTGGTCGCGCCGGCGGCGAGCTGCACGGCGGTGTAGCCGTCGCCCTTCGCTTCACGAGCGGGCGCCTTGCCCTTCTCGTTCTTGCGCGACTTCTTCGGCTTCAGCGCAACGGCTTCGCCGGCGGAGTTCTTGTATTCTTCGGCTTCGACCGTCCGGCGGCCGACGACTTGGCAGCCGGACAGATCGAGCACGGTGACAGGCACGTGTGCGCCGTCTTCGGCGAACACGCGCATCATGCCGACCTTGCGGGCAATCACGCCGGTGCGACGAGGGGTTTCCTTAGCCATCGCTATCAACCCAGAACTTGGATTTGCACATCGACGCCCGCGGAGAGGTCGAGCTTCATCAGCGCATCGACCGTTTGCGGCGTCGGTTGAACGATATCGAGCACACGCTTGAACGTGCGAATCTCGAATTGCTCACGGCTCTTCTTGTCGATGTGCGGCGAGCGGTTGACGGTGAACTTCTCAACCCGAGTCGGAAGCGGCACCGGACCAATGACGGTTGCGCCGGTGCGCTTGGCCGTCGACACGATCTCTTTCGCCGACTGATCGAGCGTGCGGTGATCGAAGGCTTTGAGCCTGATCCGGATATTCTGCTGCATCATCGCCTTGGGTCCCGCGACCTTCGAAAACTGCCAAAAACGCAAATGACGGCGGCGCAGCCTTTCGAGGCATGCGCCGACGAGATTTGCGCCGCTCGAACCGGACGGCGTTCGCTAACGAACGGTTTCGCAAAAAACGCAAGCGAAACGGGACCTTCGGTCCCGCGCGCTCAACCCCGCTTGTCCCTGGAGACGTATTGGGGGATGCTGCCCGCGTCGATGCGAACCGCGTCTAAGCAAAGCTTACGGCCGGCTCGAAGGCGGGTGTCCTATAGACGCGAACTAGACGCGTCAAGGCGCGAATTTGCCCTGTCTCAGCCGCCAACCCGAACATCGCCTGAGCCCCACACTTCCTTGCGGATGGCGCCGGTAATCGCTCGTGCGGTCACGCTGCCTGACCCTGCGATGTCGGCGTCGACATCCCCAACTTCCGCGGTCACGTCCAAGTTGCCCGATCCGACAATCGAGACGTTCAATGTGCGAATGGTCGCGCCGATATCGACGTCGCCCGAGCCAGCCAGGTCGATGCTTGCCTGGTTGATGGCCCCACCATCGACGGCGAGATTACCGGAGCCCGCGCCATCCGCCGAAAGATCGCCGTTGAGCGAGGCAATGCGGACCTCGCCGGAACCGGCGATATCGATGTTGGCGCCCTGCGCCACCGCGCCGACAGATAGGCCGCCGGAGCCGGCGACATCGGCGTCGAGGCTCTGCGCCGCACCGGCGCTAATGCGCCCGGAGCCGGCCAAATCGACATTCAGGGGGCCTGCGATGTCGCCCAAAGTCGCCGTTCCGCAACTCGAGAAATCGAGATTCATCGATTGGCTCGCGCCGATTTCAAGAGAGCCCGCGCCTTCGCGGCTGATGTTCAGCGCGCGCGGAGCGCGGATGGCGATGCGCGGAAGTTCTTCGGCTGTGACGGAGCCATAGTCGCGAAGGTCGGCCCCGCCCCCGGTGCAGCGCTCAATGCGACGGCCGAGGCGGCCGTCCACTGTGATCTTTCCGCCTTCTACCCGGACTTCCGGCATCGGCGCACGGCCCGCGGGATTGGCGATTTCGATGACATAGTCGGTGCGGTCTTCGGGGGTGATAACGATATTGGCGGCGAGGTCGTCGAGATCGAGACGGTCGCCGACGTAGGTTTGGGCGGCCATGTTGCCCGGGGCGACCTCCACTAGCGGCGCCATGCGCGCGTCAGCGTCAATGTCCCAGTCGCCGCTAAAATGGATGAACCTGCCGCCAAACAGGGCAACAGCGCCCCAAATGAGTGCGATGGTCACGGCGGCGACGAACACAAAGCGTTCCATCAATACGTCTCCTCGCGCCCCATTAGCCGAGCGCCCTGACGCGGTAGATGCGCCGGTGGGCTTCTCCGGATGCACTATAACGAAAAGCCCGCCGCGGCATCCCGCGACGGGCCTTCATTCCTCGAAATGAGGCTGTCGAACTACTTCAGATCAGCCGGGCGGCAGATCCAGCAGTGCGCCGTCGAATAATCCTTCACGACTTCGGTGATCGCCGACTTCGCGACCGGAGCCACCGACTTCGCCGGAGCCGCCCACGCGGCGCCTGCCACTGAAGCAGCCAGAGCGGCCGCAAGAACAAAACGCATTGGTTACCCTCCTACTCACCCCAAACGTGACGCCGGACCTAGCTGCCGGTTTCGCCTGGGAACCTAAATACGGCAAATGGGTGGGTAAGGTAAAGGGGGAATTAACGACATAGGCCGAAAGGTATGGTTAATCAGCCGCTCTTGCCCCCGCAGGGGTTCGCGCCCGTAACAAAAAGCCCCTGGAGCACCACTCCAGGGGCTTTTCTTTCCGATTGTCTGGGAAGACTATTCGATAATCTTCGCGACGACGCCCGAACCGACGGTGCGTCCGCCCTCGCGGATAGCGAAGCGGAGGCCCTGGTCCATCGCGATCGGCGTGATCAGCTCGACCGTCATTTTGATGTTGTCGCCCGGCATGACCATTTCGACGCCTGCCGGAAGCTGGACGATCCCGGTCACGTCAGTGGTGCGGAAGTAGAATTGCGGGCGGTAGTTCGTGAAGAACGGGGTGTGACGGCCGCCCTCTTCCTTGGTCAGAATGTAAACCTCGGACTCGAACTTCTTGTGCGGCGTGATCGAGCCGGGCTTAGCCAGCACTTGACCACGCTCCACACCGTCGCGCTCCACACCGCGCAGCAGCGCGCCGATATTGTCGCCGGCTTGGCCCTGGTCGAGCAGTTTGCGGAACATCTCGACGCCCGTGCAAACCGTCTTCGTGGTCGGACGGATGCCAATGATCTCGACTTCCTCGCCGACCTTCACGACGCCCTTCTCGACCCGGCCGGTGACGACGGTGCCGCGACCGGAGATCGAGAACACATCCTCGACTGGCATTAGGAACGGCTGGTCGATCGGACGCTCCGGCTGCGGGATGTAGGTATCGACCGCGGTCATCAGCGCGTTGATGGCGTCTTCGCCAATCGGCGCGTCACGGCCTTCGACCGCGGCAAGGGCCGAGCCCTTCACGATCGGAATTTCGTCCCCAGGGAACTCGTAGGAGGACAGCAGTTCACGGACCTCCATCTCGACGAGGTCCAGGAGTTCCTGGTCGTCGACCATGTCGACCTTGTTCATGAACACGACCAGGGCCGGCACGCCCACCTGGCGGGCCAGCAGAATGTGCTCGCGGGTTTGCGGCATCGGGCCGTCGGCCGCAGACACGACGAGGATCGCGCCGTCCATCTGGGCGGCGCCGGTGATCATGTTCTTCACGTAGTCCGCGTGGCCGGGGCAGTCGACGTGCGCGTAGTGGCGCGCATTGGTCTCGTACTCGACGTGCGCCGTGTTGATTGTAATGCCGCGCGCCTTCTCCTCCGGAGCGGCGTCGATATCGGCATAACTCTTCGCTGTCGCTTGACCCGTCTTGGCCAGGACCATCGTGATCGCCGCCGTCAGCGTCGTCTTGCCGTGGTCGACGTGGCCGATCGTGCCGATGTTGCAGTGCGGCTTGTTCCGCTCAAACTTTGCCTTGGCCATTGTGAGGTCCTGTCTCTCCGGCGTCTCTAAAAGCTGATCGGCGCTTGGGCCTCGCCCAAGCGCGCGTAAGGTGCGGGTCTTTAGCCGCGCGGGAGCGAACGTCAAGCCCTGCAACGTCTTGGCGCGCCGAGACGGCGCGGCTAATGGTCATGCCGCGACGGTCGTCCGACGAGGACGTGAAATGGGAACGCGGTGCGAGGTGTCCGACCTCAAATCCGCGGCTGTGCCCGCAACTGTAAGCGGCAAGCGGTCCCGCCATCATGCCACTGGACTCCTCGGGGTCTGGGAAGGCGGCGGAAGCGCGATCGAGCCGTAAGCCAGGAGACCTGCCGCCGCACGTCGCTCGTTCGCCGGTCGGGTCCAGCCGCGCGACACGGATGTCTCCGCAGCAGCGACGCGGGCGGCCCAGCGCAAGTGCGCCCCGCTTTGTCGCTGCCAGGCGCGCCCCTGGGCCGGAGCGCGCCGCCAAAAACGGGGACCACCCATGCACTACAAACGGATCGCCAGCCTGCTCGCAGCGAGCGCACTCAGCGCGCCCGCGCACGCGCACGACAATCACGTGCAGGATGAGGAAGAAGTCGTCGTCACTGCCACACGCGCTGAGACGCACGTCCGTGACCTGCCGGCCGATGTGACGATCGTCGACGCCGAGCTTGCGCTCTCACGCGGACAGACAAGTCTCGCTCAGGCCCTCGAAGATGTTTCTGGCTTAAGCGTTGTGCAAGCCGGCGGCATAGGCCAGCAGGCCAGCCTCTTCACAGGCGGCGCCAACTCATATCACACACTCGTCCTCTTCGACGGCCTGCGTATCAATGACCCGTCCACGCCAAACTCGGCGTACGACGCCGGCCAGGATCTGATCAACGGGCTGACGCGTATCGAAGTCGTAGAGGGCCCGATGAGCGCCGTGTTCGGCTCGGACGCCATCGGCGGCGTCGTCAACATGATCCCACGCCGCGGCGGCGAAGGCATCCTTAATGCGAAGCTCGATATTGCCGCGGGCTCATTCGAAACGCACTCCGCGGCCGCTGGGATTGACGGCACGCTTGGCAACCTGCGCTACGCGCTGACGGGCGAGGCCTTCGCCACCGGAGGCTTCGATCTCGTGCCTGAGCGCATCGTCACGCGCACCGGAAGCAAGGATGGCGCTGAATCCGGCGCGATCACCGGCGTTTTCGATCTGCGGCTTTCGCCCAGCTTTAT
>DASPMA010000476.1:0-3415 GCA_035627335.1 Binatia bacterium | reverse complement strand
TCGGTCTGCGCTCGACGCTGTTCGGGAACACAACCTTCAATGCGACGGCGTTCTACCAGGAAATCCACGATTATCAGCTGAACGCCTTCAATGGCTTCAACTTCATCACGCGCAACATTCCAGAAGCGATCAGCCAGGGCGTAGAACTGGAAGTCGCCTCGCGCTTGACGGACAACCTCACGATCGCGGGCGGCGTCACCTACAACGACGCGTACTATGACAGCGAAGTGCGGTTTAACCCGCTCACAACGCCGCTCGGCGACGACGACCCGAACGCCGTCTTCTCCGGCCAGCCGTTCTCATTCGCGCCCGAATGGGTCGCCACAGGCAGCATCACCTATGAGATGCCGCTCGGCGGCGACATGCGGGCGCTGTTCTATGTCGACGGCCGCTGGAACGACGGCTATCGCACGCAAACGCTGGCGCGCGATCCGCTCGGCCGGACGGACAATGAAGGCTACGCGATCTTCAACGGCCGTATCGGTATCGGGCCGAACGACGAGCGCTGGTCCCTCGAAGTGTGGGGCCGCAATCTCGCGGATGAGTTCTACTTTGTCGGCGCCTTCCAGCCGTCGTTGCAGACCAATTACGTGATCTACCCGAACGAGCCGGCGACCTACGGCGTGACGTTGCGCGCGCGCTACTAGGCTCAGGGGGGCTGAAAATGCGGACGGCCGGGGCGAAAGCTCCGGCCGTTTGCTTTTGGAACGAGGCGGCGCATAAGCGGCGGGGATGCTGGCGCTGGATGTCCTCATCGTGGACGATCACGAGCCGATGCGCGCAATGCTGCGCAAGCTGCTCGAACGCGCCGGTGTAGACGGCGTCCGCGACGCGGCGAGCAGCAAGGAAGCGCTGAAGCTGATGCAAGAGCGTTCCCCGCAACTCATGCTCGTGGATCAGACTATGCCGGAGATGGACGGTCTGACGCTGGTCATGCACGCGCGCGCCGATCCTTCCTGCGCTGAGACACGCATTATCATGCTCACCGGCCGCGCTGACACCGTGCACGCCGAAACAGCGCGCCAAGCCGGCGTGAACGCGCTGCTCGTGAAGCCGGTCGCGCCAAGCGAGCTTCTCGCGGCGATCGAGCGCGTATTCAGCGCCTAAGTGCGGCCGCGGAGCATTTCGAGGATGAACGAGAAGTCCTTGGCGCCGAAGCCGCGCTGATTGAGCTCCTCGTACAGCGCTTCGGCCGCGCCGCCGAGCGGGGTCGGGGCGCCGGTCGTCTCTGCGGCATCCTGCGCAAGCTTCAGATCTTTCAGCATCATCGCCGCGGCAAAGCCGCCTTCGTACTCGCGGTTCGACGGCGCCGTCGGCACCGGGCCCGGCCACGGGCAGTACGAGGTGAGCGACCAGCATTGCCCGGAAGCCTTCGAGGCGATGTCGAAGAATTTCTGCGCCTCGAGCCCCAGCGACTCTGCGAGCGCGAACGCCTCGCACGTCGCAATCATGGAAATGCCGAGCAGCATGTTGTTGCAAATTTTCGCGGCTTGCCCGGCGCCGGAATCGCCCGCGCGGATCACCGCCTTCGCCATCGGCTGCAGGACCTTCTCGATCTCGGCAAAATCCTGTTCGCGGCAGCCGACCATGAAGGTGAGCGTGCCGCCCGACGCAGCGGCAGTGCCGCCGGAAACCGGCGCGTCGGCGGCGCGGAAGCCCTGCATCGCCGCGTCGCGGTTGACGGTGCGCGCGCTGTCAACGTCAATGGTGGAGCAATCGATCAGCAACGCATCCTTCGGCGCGTTCGGCAGGATCGCCTCCATGTAGACTTCGCGCACATGCTTGCCGGCCGGCAGCATGGTGATCACGGCGTCCGCGTCCTTTACAGCGTCAGCGGCGGACACAGCAGGCGTCATACCCTGCTCTTTCGCGCGCGCCATCGCCTCGGCGGAGAGATCGAAGGCGATCACGTCATTGCCGGCCTTGGCCTGATTAGCCGACATGCCCGAGCCCATGTTGCCGAGACCGATGAAGGCGATGCGGGTCATGATGCTCCTCAAGAGATTGGCGGCGCCTCGCGCCTGTTTGGCGTTCACTTAGACCAATCGAACTGTTCCCGCGAGGGCGGCCGACAATAGGCGCGCGCCATCCTTGTTGCGCTGGCGCGCGAGCTGGGAGTGCGGGGCGCGCGATCCGCGCCGTTTGGTTTGGTGGGGTGCGCCGGTCGTCTCCGACCAGCGCTGCGCGCTTCGCGCGCCCCGCTGCAATCTGTGCTCGCCAGGCCTTGGGTTTGCGCTCTTCACGCAGGTGAATCCCAAGTCCCCGACGGCGTGCGGGCCTGCCTTGGTCCCGGACCCCGGCGCTTCTCGTGTGCGCGACTACTCGATAAACGCACTCACGCCGGCTCTATCACGCTCGATCGCGTCCCTCGCATTCGCTTGGCTCGGCTAGCCTGTTGAACCTCCCGTGCGAAGGACGGAGCGATTGTAGGGTTGAACTGGGCCCGGTCGGATTGAATCGCGTATCTTTTTTGTAAGTGCTTGAATTTGTTGGATGCGAAGGGCGAAGGGTGTGGGATATGCGGAATGTTTATCCCCGTTTCTCACCGGTACTCTAGAGCGCTGAGCATCAGAGCGGCGACCATTCTTCGCCGGGCGGCATGGGCGCGAAGATGCTGTCGACGAGCGCGTCGCTGACGGCCTCGAGCGTCGGCGGATTCCAGGTGGGCCTGTTGTCCTTGTCAATGACGACGGCGCGGACGCCTTCCTGGAAATCATGCATCGCCGAGACGCGGCAGGCGATGCGATATTCCTGGCGCATCTCATCGGCGAAGCTCGCCATGCGCGACCCTTCGCGCAGCTGGCGGAAGGTCACCTTCAGCGTCTGCGGCGATTTGGTGCGCAGCGCCGCGAGCTGCGCCTTGGCCCAATCGCCCGGCTCGGCCTCGAGCGCGGCGAAGATGGCCTCGACGCTGTCCAGCGCGAAGACGCGGTCAATGATGTCGATGTTGTCGGGCAGCAATTCCTTGGGCCTGCCATAGGATTCGTGGAGCGCATTGAGTCCGCTCTCGAGCGCCTTGCCCGCATCATGGGTCTGCGCGGCGCCAGCGATCTGCGCACGGGCGGCCGCGAGAATCTCTGTCGGCATATAGTGGGTGGCGATGCCGGCGATGAACAAATCAGCGCCCTTGATGCGCGCGCCGGTGAGCGCGAGCCAAATGCCGATGTGCTCGGGTTTGCGCGGCAGATACCAGCCGCCGCCGACGTCGGGGAAAAGACCGATGCCGGTTTCGGGCATGGCGTAGGTGGTGTTCTCGGTGGCGACGCGGAAGCGCGCGGGCATGGAGATGCCAACGCCGCCGCCCATGGTGACGCCATCGATCAGCGCGACGATCGGTTTCGGATATTGGAAGAGCAGGTGGTTGAGGCGATACTCGGTGAAGAAGAATTCGCGCGCCGCTTTGCCGTCGCCGGCG
>DASPMA010000475.1:0-3381 GCA_035627335.1 Binatia bacterium | reverse complement strand
TGATGGTGGTCACGCTGCTGGTCGTGCTGGTGGTCTATGTCACCATGGTGTACGCGCCGATCGCGGCGATGCTGGTCGAGCTGTTCCCGACGCGCATCCGCTACACCTCGATGTCGCTGCCCTATCACATCGGCAATGGCTGGTTCGGCGGCTTCCTGCCGACAACTTCCTTTGCGATCGTCGCCGCCACCGGCAACATCTACAACGGCCTTTGGTACCCCATCATCGTCGCCGGCGTGACGCTGGTGCTCGGCCTCCTGTTCCTGCCCGAAACGTTCAACCGCAATATCGACACGTAATATCATGCGCGCTGTGCTGCGCGGTCCACCTCAACGTGCAACAAGTGCTTCTGCACCTTTCCCGCGGCGGTGCGTGGGAAATCGCTGACGAAGACGACTTGCTTGGGTGTCTTGAAGCCCGCGAGATTGCTGCGGCAGAACTGAATGAGTTCGCCGCCGCCGACAGGCAAGGCATCACTCTTCAGCATCACGAACGCGCAGCCGACTTCGCCCCATTTCTCGTCGGCAACGCCGACCACAGCCGCTTCCTGCACGGCGGGATGGCGCGCCAGCACGTTCTCGATTTCAGCCGGGTACACGTTCTCGCCGCCCGAAATGTACATCTCCTTGATGCGCCCAGCGACGTAGTAGCACCCGTCCGCATCGCGCCGCCCCAGGTCGCCGCTTTTCAGCCAGCCGTCCGGCGTGAACGCCTTCGCGGTTTCTTCCGGACGCTGCCAATAGCCTGGCGTCAGCCCCGGGCCGCGCATCCAAATCTCACCCGTTTCGCCCTCCGCGACATCGCGCCCATCGGCGCCGACAATACGCACATCGAGCAGCATTTGCGGTTTGCCGACAGAGCCGACCTTCGTCAGCGCATCCTCCGGCGCCGCGACAAACGCCGTCGGCCCCGTCTCCGTCATGCCGTAGCCGTTGCAAACGCGCGCGCCTTTCGCGGCAAAGCGCTCAACCAGCACATCCGCCAACGGTGCGCCTCCGCAACCCCAAGCGCGCACATGCGAAAGATCGGCGTCCTCGAACTCCGGGTGCAGCGAAAGCTGCTGATACACCGCCGGCACGCCGAAGAATGCATCAAGCCGTGGCATCAGCTCAAGTGCGCGCGCCGCGTCGAAACCCGGCAACACATTCACCGTCCCACCGGCGATCAATGTTGGCAGCGTCAGCAACTGAATGCCGGCGGTGTGGAAGAGGGGGAGGAAGTTGAGAGTCGTGTCGCCCGCATGCACGCCGAAAGCCTGCGTCACATGAAACGCATTCACCGCCGACATCTGATACGTCTGGATTACGCCCTTGGGCTGCCCGGTCGTCCCCGACGTGTACATCAGAAACCAGGTCGCATCGGCCGGCCAGCGCCGATCGGTCGTCAGCGGCTCGGCGTCCGAAAGCAGGGCTTGGTAACCCGGACCGCCGGCGCCCTCGCCGGCACGTTCAGTTCTGCAAGGCGCGGCGCCGGCAGTTTCTGGCGTTGAGGAAGATGCCGGCGAGGGCGCCGGCGGTCCGGGTGAATCCAGCGACAGCAGCGCCAAGCCATCGTGCTTCAGCGCCGCCGCCGTCGCTGCGTCTTCGCACCCATACACCAGCAACTTTGCGCCGCAATCTTGCAACAGCGGCTGCAGCTCCATCGCCGGCGCACGCCAGTTTAAGGGAACGAGGATTGCGCCGAGCTTGGCGCAGGCGAACATGATCTCGAAAAACTCAATCCGGTTGCGGCAAAGAATTGCGACGCGATCGCCGCGCGCCACGCGGCGCGAGGCAAGCACGGCCGCCGCACGCGCACAGCGATCTTCCAGCGCCGCATAAGTCAGCGTGCGCCCACTGATCGCGTCTTCGAACGCGATGCGCTCGGGCGTCAGCGCCGCCCGCTTGGCCGTGATGTCGACGAGGTCGACACCCATTGCATTCCTCCCCAACGCTGTGGCGCGCTTCTTCTCAGGAAGCGTCGCCATTCTTGGCTCGCGGCGCGAGCCCATTGATCAGCAGGTCCGCTGCCGCATTCGCGACCGCGGCGGAATCCGCGCTGTCGTCCCACGAGCCGTAGCGTATGCCAAGAAAGCTGGAGGCGCCCATCAGAGCCCACACACGCACTTCATCGTCTTGTCCCGGACTGATTTCACCGCGTGCTGCCGCTTGCGCTAGCTGCTGGCGGTAAGCGGCGGCGAATGTCTGGTAGTATTCACGATACGCTTCCGGCGCGACGAACTGCGCCTCCATGACGACGCGATAGAGCGCTCTGTGCGTGCGCACGAAATCCAAGTACGCCTGGATGCCGAGCCGCTCCGCTTCGAGGCGATCGTGGGCGGACTGCGTGCTCTCCGTTAGCGCATGACGCGTGCGCGCGCCCATATCCGCGACCAGCGCCCGGAACACTTCCTCTTTGGATTTGAAGTAAACGTAGAACGTCCCCAGTCCCACCCCGGCTCGCTGCGTGATGTGGCTGATCGCCGTCTCGTGGTAGCCGCGCGCCCCGAACTCTTCCCCCGCTGCATCCAGCAGCCGCCGCAAAGTGCGGCGGCCGCGCTCCGTCTTGGGCCCGGTCCGTTCGGCCTCCGCGGCAGAACCTGAATGTTGACTCATGTTTCAAGTCTCCGCTATGAGAGGGCCCAAGACAAGAGAAAACCGGGCCAGAAGCGGTCCGAACAGGGGGAAGCCGGTTCATGCCGGTTCGCGAACTTCGCGATGGGGCGGGTATGGCCTACGCCGATCAGGGCGCGGGGCCGGTCATCCTTCTCGTCCACGGCTGGGCCGCCAATGGCGGCTTTTTCGCCGATCTGGCCCAGCGCCTGTCCGCCCGCCATCGTGTCCTCACTCCCACGCTGCGCGGCCATCCGGGCTCTGGCGCCGGCTCGCTGCCGCTCACCATCGACACGCTGGCGGACGATATCGTCGATTTCGCCGACGCGCTCGGCCTTACCTCTTTCACGGCGCTCGGCTGGTCCATGGGCGCCATGGCGCTCTGGGCCGCCGCGCCTGCGCTCGGGACGCGGCTCGCCAGCCTCGTCGTCGAAGACATGGGGCCGTGTCTCATCAACGATCCCACCTGGCAGCACGGCGTCTCGGGCTACAGCGCTGCCGATGTTGAGCTGACGCTCGACGAGATCAGCGCCGATTGGCCGGCTTACGTCGCGCGCTTTGCACCGCGCATGTTCGCGCCCGCCGCTCGCGACATGCGTCCCGAACTCATCGCGTATGCGACCACCGAAATGCAGAAGGCCGACGGCGAGGCAATGGCGTCTTACTGGCGCTCAATGGTCGCGCAGGATTTTCGCGCCGCGTTCGCGCGCGTGCCGCAGCGCATGCTCGTGATCCGCGGCGCCGAAAGCCAAGTCTATCCAGACGGCGCCACCGCGCACATCGCGCAAGC
>DASPMA010000474.1:0-3730 GCA_035627335.1 Binatia bacterium | reverse complement strand
AAGGGCGCGACGGATTCTGTTGGCGTCAGGCTGGCGGATGTGAGCCCGCGTTTTCTGGCGCATTTGGAGGCTGTGTCTTCATACACGGAAGACAATCCAAATTTTCGGATTTATCGGCTGACGCCGCTGGAAGGCGTGCCGCCGCCAGCGTTGCCGTGTCCGCATGCGCCGGGGTGAGCGCTGTCTTGCCATTTACTTCACTCCCCTGCTGCGCGACCTCGGATTGACCCACCTTCAATGCCTTCGGGATCAGTCTCAAGAGTGCTCTCGTGCACACCTGCTATTTCCGACACCGGGCACCTCGTTTCTGGGTCGATCTCAAAGAGCGCGAAGGTAACCGGCAAGTTGCGTTGGTCATCGAGCAGATACGCAATCCCGGCAAGCAATTCGTGTTGCATAGCGCGCACGACAAACGTCAAGTCGCTCTTATCAACGCCGGCGTTCAGAATCCGACGAAGCGATTGGCCCAGGCCATAGGTATCGTGTGAGTCCGCAACGAGAGCCTGATCGATCCATGAGTGATCACGCTCTGAGACGATCTGGCGCCACGCAGCCGTAAGAAAGGCTGCACGGCCGAGCTGGTTTATTCCCTCTTTGACTTCACTTGACGCCCAACTCTCGGGCTCGGGCACGCCGAGCTGCTTAAACGCTCGCGCTAACTCCTCAAACGTGTGAGGCCGAGCCATCAATACACCCGCTTCTTTGGCGGGATGTATTCTACTTCGTTGGTCATCGTGTTGGTGTGAACGGGGCGGTAGTCGATCGTGGTGCGGCCGGTGTTCACGTCGAGCCAGGCGAGCGTGTGTTTCATCCAGTGTTCGTCGTCTCGCTCGGGGAAGTCTTCGCGGGCGTGGGCGCCGCGGGATTCGGTGCGGTTGAGCGCGCCGTAGACGGTGACGGCGGCTTGCTGGATGAGGTTGTCGAACTCGAGCGCTTCGGAGAGATCGGTGTTCCAGATCAGCGAGCGATCGGCGATGCGGATGTCGCGCGCTTCGTCCCAAACCTTCGCCATGCGGTCGACGCCCTCCTGCAGCACGGGGCCGGTGCGATAGACAGCGCAGGTGTCCTGCATGGCGCGCTGCATCTTGTCGCGCAGCTTCGCAGTGGAGGTGGCGCCGTTGGCGTGGCGCAGCTTGTCGAAGCGCGCGAGGTGCGCGTCGCCGGCGTTCTTGGGCAGCGACAGCTGCGAGGCGTTGGCGGTGAGCATCTCGCCGCAGCGCAGGCCCACGGCGCGGCCGAACACGACGAGGTCGATAAGCGAGTTGGAGCCGAGGCGGTTGGCGCCGTGCACGGAGACGCACGCAGCTTCGCCGACGGCCATGAGGCCGGGCACGACGTGATCGGGGTTGCCGTTGAGCTTGGTCAGCACTTCCCCGTGATAGTTCGTGGGAATGCCGCCCATGTTGTAGTGCACGGTCGGCAACACGGGGATGGGCTGGCGCGTGACATCGACGCCCGCAAAAATCTTGGCGCTTTCGGAAATGCCCGGCAGGCGTTCGTGCAGCAGCTTTGGATCGAGGTGATCCAGGTGCAAGTAGATGTGATCCTTGTTGGGGCCGACGCCGCGGCCTTCGCGGATTTCGAGCGTCATGCAGCGCGAGACCACGTCGCGTGAGGCGAGGTCCTTGGCCGACGGCGCATAACGCTCCATGAAGCGCTCGCCCTCGGAATTGACCAGATAACCGCCCTCGCCGCGCGCGCCTTCGGTGATAAGGCAGCCCGCGCCGAAAATGCCGGTGGGATGGAATTGCACGAATTCCATGTCCTGGAGCGGCAGGCCAGCGCGCAGCACCATGGCGTTGCCGTCGCCGGTTTGCGTATGCGCGCCGGTGCAGGTTTGGTAGGCGCGGCCGTAGCCGCCGGTGGCGATGACGACGGTTTGCGCGCGGAAGCGATGCAGCGTGCCGGTGTCGAGGTGCCAGGCGGTTACGCCGCGGCACGCGCCGTCGTCATCCATGATGAGATCGAGCGCGAAGTATTCGATGAAGAAATCGACGTCGTAGCGCAGCGACTGGCCGTACATGGTGTGCAGCATGGCGTGGCCGGTGCGGTCGGCCGCGGCGCAGGTGCGTTGCACCGGGGCTTCGCCGTAATTTCGCGTCATGCCGCCAAAGGCGCGCTGATAGATCTTGCCCTCCTCGGTGCGGGAGAACGGCACGCCCCAGTGTTCGAGTTCGTAGACCGCGGCGGGGGCGTTGCGCGTGAGGTACTCGATCGCGTCCTGGTCGCCCAGCCAGTCCGACCCCTTCACGGTGTCGAACATGTGCCACTGCCATTTGTCCTCGCCCATGTTGCCGAGTGCGGCGGAGATGCCGCCTTGGGCGGCGACGGTGTGCGAGCGCGTGGGAAAGACCTTGGTGATGCACGCGGTTTTGAGGCCCGCTTGGGCGGCGCCGAGCGCGGCGCGGAGACCCGAGCCGCCGGCGCCGACAACGACGACGTCAAAGGTGTGATCGATCCAGGTGTACGCGGCCAAGTATCAAACTCCGAAATTCACGAGCAGCACGGCGAAGATCGCGCCGGCGCCAAGAGCGAACGGGACGAAGGCGTTGAGGATGAGCAGGATGATCTTGGTGATGGGACGGCCGATGTAATCGAGGATCACTTCCTGCATGCCGATGGACATGTGGTAGAGGCCGACGGCGACGAGCAGGATCACGCCGACCGCGTTGAACGGGTTGGAGAGATAATCGATCGCGCCGAGATAGCTTCCGTCGGGGATCGCGAGCGCGGCGCTGACGGCGAACCAAGGCGCGAGGATCGCGAGCGCAATGGAGGTGGCGCGTGTTGCGATGAAATGGCCGGTGCCTTCGCCGCCAGCGCCGTGATGGCGGACCCGGCCGAGGGCGGTGCGCATGCTGCGTTCGGGTGCGCTCATCTCGTCAAGCTCCGAACGTGACCAGCGCCCACAAACCGATGGGCGCGGCGATGGCGAACAGGATGGCGAACCAGGCGCTGGTGTCGGCGTCTGAAGGTTGAAGGCCCGCGCCGGTGTCGAACACGAGGTGGCGAATGCCGTTGGCCAGGTGATAGGCGAGCGCGGCGACGATCAGATAGAGCATCAGGCCGCCGATCGGGGTCACCAGGAATTGCTGCACCGGGGCGTAGACCTCGGGGCCCGCCGCGGCGGCCATCAACCAAACGGCAAACAAAATCGCTGCACCATAAAGGCCCATCCCGGTGACCCTGTGCAGGATCGAGCTCAACATCGTGACGTGCCATCGCCAGACAGACAGATGCGGTGATACGGGTCGCGTTTCCGGGCGTGCGCCGGCCATCGAGCGCCTCTTCGTGCTTGATATAGGTGCGGAATCTCGCGCGCGGGACATTATTGATGGGGCGCCTCAAGTCAATGTGACGCGCCGTCTGCTGTTAAGGGGTCAGTAAGATGCTCCGCAGGGCTACCGTGGCGCTTGCGCTCCTCGTGCTTGGATTGACGGGCGCCGCGCCGGGGATGGCGCGCGACCATGACCGGGCGGAATTGGCGTCGGTCATTTCGCAATACGAAGAGTGGAGCCGCGCGAACGACCCGATCACGGCGGGGTTCGAGGGCGATGAAGAGGCGCTGCGACGTCTGCCGGACGTGTCGGCTGAGGCGCAGGCGCGCTCGCGCGAGACGCTGGAGCGGTTTCAGCGGCGGCTGGGGAATATCGACGGAGCGTCGCTTTCCGAAGAGGAGGCGCTGAACCATGCGTTCCTGACACGCAGCGTGGCGGATGCGCTGGGCGCG
>DASPMA010000473.1:0-3106 GCA_035627335.1 Binatia bacterium | reverse complement strand
ACCTGGTTCGCCACGCGGTAGCGGATCTCGTAGCGATGCGCGCCGTTTTCCAGAAACACGTCCTCGTCGCCAATGCGAATGCGATAGGCGTTGCCGTCGGTTTCGGTGTCGTATGGCTCTTCCTGCCCATCGCGGGTGACGCCCAGCACGCCATAGTCAAACGCCAGCCGCTCGCCGCGCGTCTCATAATAGCGCGGCAAGTCGCGGAAGATGCCGCGCCGGATCTGATTGCCTTCGGAGGTGACATCGATCGTTTCCGTGACGACGATATCGCCGTCGCGTTCGATTTCGATCACCACGTCGAACATGTTGATCTGCTCGACCGCCAACGCGGGCGTGGCAAACGTCAGCACTAATAGTGCGAAGAGGGATGCAAAGGACTTCATGGCTGCGTCTTCACCTGCGGCACGGCGCGGTCGGCTTCGCCGATCTCGAAATACTTGCGCTGCTTGATCCCCGCCGCGCCCGCGACAACGTTAGGCGGAAACGTCTCCACCACCGTGTTCAGCTCGCGCACCGCGCCATTATAGAAGCGCCGCGCCATCTCGATCTTGTCCTCGGTTTCCGAGAGTTCGTTCTGCAGATCGAGAAAATTCTGGCTGGCCTTCAGCTCTGGATAAGCCTCCGCCACCGCGATCATGCGCGCCACGGGCCGCGCGAACTCGCTCTCAGCCGCCCCGCGCGCCGCGGGATCGTCGCCTGCCGCCAGCGCTTTGGCGCGGCGCTCTGCGATCTCCGCAAAGAGCTGGCGCTCGTGCGCCGCGTACGCCTCGACCGTGCGCACCAGCTGCGGCACCAGATCGGCGCGCCGCTTCAACTGCACGTCGATATCGGCCCAGCCATTATTGACCATTTGCCGCTTGGCGATCAGCGCATTGTAGATCACCACCGCGCCGATCAGCACGGCCGCGATCACGGCGAACAAGACAATCTGCGTCAGCACGCGGCGTCCTCCCTTGTGTTCGCCATATCGGCATCGGCGCCGTTTGCAAAGCTGAGGGAACCTTCCGGGGGAGTCTCCGCTTCTCGCCGCGGAGGAACCTGCCGTGACCCTGAAGACGCTAGCGGCGCTCGCCGCGCTTCTGCTCGTGACCGCCTGCGGAGATCGCCAGGGCCAAGTTGGCGAATTTTCCAATGACTTGCTCGGCAACGAAATCATGGTGGAAGCGGTGCGCGACCCGGCGATCCCCAACGTCGTCTGCCACGTCGCCTATTTCGACCGCAGCGTTCTGGACCGCCTGCGCCAAGGCAATTGGTTCGAGAACCCCTCGAATTCGTCCGTCTCGTGTCAGCGCATCGGCCCGCTCGATCTCGCCGGCGTGCGCACGACGCAAGCGGGACAGGAAATCTTCAACCAGCGCCAGAGTCTCTTCTTCAAGAACGTCGCCGTGCGTCGCATCGTCGATCTGGACAATTCCTCGCTCGTCTACATCGCCCATTCGCGCGAAATCGTCGAAGGCTCCGCCAAGATCGACATGTCCACCATCCCGCTGACGCCTGCCGAAGTCGCGGCTGCGCGGGGAAGCTAGGCGCGGACCAGCCCGGACCGCCGGCGCCCCGCCGGCGTTCTTGGCCCGCGTCTGCTTCGACAAGCTCAGCATGACGCTACTGATGGCCAACGCTCTGGTGTCCGATCAGCGTCACCCTGAGCCTGTCGAAGGGCGAGGTCACCGCGGTCGAAAAATGCCGGCAAGGCTCCGGCGCTCAAAGGCGGTCATCCGATGGCGCCCAGTATCCGTATCAAGCGTTCACCCGTCAGGATCAGTCATGCGTCTTGCCCTCGTCCTCGCCGTCGCGCTCATCGCAACGCCCGCGCTCGCGCGTCCGCCCGAGGTCACCGCAGCGCTCCCCAACTCCGAGCAGGTCGGCCAGGCGCAATATCGCGCGCTGTCCATCCTGCTGTTCAGCGCCGAAACCTGGGCCGCTGGCGGCGATTTCTCCTGGAACGAGCCGTTCGCCTTGACGCTGACCTATCACCGCAACGCCCGCGCCTCGACGCTGATCAACCGCTCGATCCGCGAAATGAGCCAACGCGGCGCAGGCAGCACTGAATCCCTTGCGCCGCTGCGCGCGCAATTCGCGCGCTGCTTTCCCAACGTCGCGCGCAACGACCGCATCACCGGCGTCAGCACCGGCCCGGACACCGCGCGCTTCTATTTCAACGGCACGCATCGCTGCGACATCCGCTGGCCCGGTTTCCGCCGCACCTTCTTCGGAATCTGGCTCGCCGGCCGCGACGGCCCGGCCGCCGAAATCAGCGCCCAGCTCCGCGGCGAACGGTGACGCGTCTGGCATTGTCTAAGCCCCAGCGAACCCGTCCTAAGTGACCTTGGTTCTCATCTTCGGCTTTCCGTTGAATGCTCAGCGATAAATTCGCATCAGCACCAGCCAAGTCAGTCCGGCTTCGCGGACATATCGCTGCGCTCTCAGAATCACGACGCTTAGAGACAGTTTCGGATTGTCGAGTTTTGCCGCTGCGACGGCATAGCCTGTCAGGCCAGCCATTCGGCACATCAAATGTACGCGCGGCAAATGGTAGGACTGGCTGACGAGCAAGACAGAGCCGTCCGCATTGAGCGAAATCTCGCGACGGCAACTGTCGCCCGTCGTTTCCGCTGTATCGTCGATCTCGATCTGATCCGGCGCGGCGCCGCGCTCGAGCAAAAAACTCCGCATCGCCGCCGCCGCATCCGGCGTATTGGATACGACAAGCGTTTGAACTTTTCCTCGCGCGAGGAGCGCCTCACCGGTCAGCAGACGTTCGCGGTGCAGATCTGATATCTGGCCGTCTCTGACCAGCGCGCCAAAAACAATCGCACGCTCAACCACCGGCGCTGTTTCGGCAGAATAATTAGTCAGCGTGGACGCAATCCAGACTTGCGGCGCAAAGTAGATGATGGTTGCAAGAGCCATCCACTTCAGGGCCGTTGTCTTCTTCATGATCCGCTCTATGGGACCGGAAATAGTGACCGCATAGGGCCAGAAGCGGACCCCCGTTCGCTGCACTTATCACACCCGCCCAGCTCTCCGCGCTTGACAGCGCTACAATTGTAGCTAGGCTACTTTTGTAGCGTAAACGGAGACCGGCTGCATGCTTCCGAGCCTT
>DASPMA010000472.1:0-5305 GCA_035627335.1 Binatia bacterium | reverse complement strand
AGCTTCCTGAACGCGTTCGGAAATAGGCTTGAGACGCGCTTTGAACTTTTCGAACTGCATCACATTCTCAATACGTGCATCGAGAAACGTCCACGTTTCGCTGTGATCCGGCGTATTGTCGGTGAACCAGCGCGCATAGGTGCTGGCGAGCACGCCGGAGAGAATGGCGCGCTTTGTGTAGAAGTTTTCATCCGTGGAAGTGTCGCCCAGCGCGCGCCAGATGCGATCGGCGGTGCGCCAGAGAATGCGCGCCGCTTCCGGCGCGCGGTCGGGCCGCGCCAAGGCGCGCGTCATCGCGCGCGCGGCTTCCTTGTAAAGCGCCTGCGCCTCGAGCCTCAGCTGCACCGCGGCTTTGACCTTCTCGCGGATGCGCATGGACGGGAGATCGAGGTCCGCCAGCGCGTCCAGCATGGCCTGGTCCGCCCGGTCGGCAAACACATCGAAGAGGTCCGCGGCGCCCTTCGGGCAGGCGACCGCTGCCTCCCCTTCGGTGAGCTGGGCCTCCTCGCAGGCGGCCTTTAGGGCGGCATCCGTCCAGCCCAGACGGGCCGCGTGGGCGGGAAAGGCTTCCAGGATCCGTACCCGGAACCGGGCTGAAGGCGGGTTTTCCATACGTTTCCAATCTAACGCCATTTGAGCCCTATCGGATAGTTTCGGCGCCCCAGGTGACATGCCCTCGGCATTTTGCTATGTGCCCCGCCTCAATCGCAGAAGCGGCCTCGGCGGCGCGACCAGCGCCGGGGCTGGTTTTGTGTTTCAAATTCCGACGGGAGATGGGTCCTGGTACAGATTTTCGTTCGCGACAACAACGTCGACCAGGCGTTGAAGGCGCTCAAAAAGAAGATGCAGCGGGAAGGCACTTTCCGCGAAATGAAGCGCCGCAATCACTACGAAAAGCCGTCGGAAAAGCGCGCGCGTGAGCGGGCCGAAGCCGTGCGCCGCGCCCGCAAGCTCGCCCGCAAGCGCGCGCAACGCGAAGGCCTGCTGCCGCGTCCGCCGAGCAAGCGGTAGGACGCAGCGCTTAGCGCGAACTGATGACGCCGCCCGCACGGGCGGCGTTTTCATTTCTGCATTTTCCAAGCATGGCCTGATTGCGGCAGCTCGCGCATTTAGGTTCCCTCAGTAACTAGGGGGAGTACCATGCATGCTACGTTGGGTTTTGCTGGCGTCCTAAAGCGCCGGTGCAAGAGGCCGCGCCTGAAGCAGCGACCGAAGCGGCGCCGGCCGCGATGCCTGCTGAAGCGCCGACCGAATAACTTACGTCTCGCCTGCCGCGACGCGCAGCATCAGTTCTGCGGCGTCGCGGAGGCGTTCGCGTTCGCTGACGCTGAGCTTGGCCACGCGCGTGCGCAGTAGATCGAGCCGGCGCTTTCGCGCTTCCTGAAACAGCGCCCTGCCCTGCGCGGTCGCATCTATGCGCAGGCCGCGGCGGTCGGCATGATCGACGCGCTTGGCGACGTGACCTTTCGCTTCCAGATCGCTGATCAGCCTCGACATGGTCGCGGAGGTGACTTGCTCGGCTTGCGCGAGCGCTGAGAGGCTCTTAGGCCCGCCATAGATCAGCACTGAAAGCGCCGAAAGTTTGGGCGCGGAAAGACCGGTTTCGTCGTCCACCACGCGCACTGCGCGGAGGAGCCGGATGGCGGCGCTATGCAAGCGATCGGCGACCTCCAAGGCGTTTGATTTGCTCATCGCGCGAATCTCGCTTGACTTAATTAGTTAGTCAAACTAACTGTTTCAGATGGGGACGGCGGATGCGATAGCCGTCCGCTCCCATGCCGGGCGCCCCCGCGAAGGCGGACGAGAGCCGGATCCAGAGCAACGCGCAAAGCTTTGCGTTGCACTGTGGGCCCCGGATCCAGCCCGGCTCGAGGGGCGTGGCATGCGTCCGGGAAGCTAACAGTGGACGCGACACTGTGGAGGGATCGATGAATACTCCCGCGCCTTTGCTTTCAGGGATTGCGCAGATTGCGCTCACCAGCGCCGATCCGGGCGCGCTGGTTGCCTGGTATCGCGACGTGCTGGGGCTGGCGGTGCTATTCGAAGCGTCGGGCATGACGTTCTTCCAGTCCGGCGCAACACGCCTGATGATAGGGCCGAACCATCATGGCGCGAACATTGGCGACGCGGACGTGACAATCTATTTCGAACCGCGCGATTGGAGCGGAGCGGAGACCACGCTATCGGAGCGCGGCGTTGCCTTCACGCAAGAGGCGCAAGTCGTACAGCGCGCGCCGGGACGCGAGCTCGCCCTGCGCGCGTTCAAGGACCCCGAAGGCCACTCACTGGCGCTGCTGGGATGGCGACCGGCCGAGTAGCGCGCTCATCGCATGCCGGGCAACGCCATCAGGGCTTCGTTCTCCTGCTGGGCGCGTTCTCGTCGATGACCTTGCCTAGGTATTTCCTGATCAGCTTGTCCGCCGTTTTCACTTCGACCTTGTCATAAAGACGGTGCATCGCCGCCAGCATCTCATGCTTGCACAGGTGCACAGCGTTGAGTTCATCGGGATCCAGATCAGCAAAGTCGTCGGGATCACCGCAGAAAATTCGAGCGCCCCGTCCTGCTAAGCTGGCAGAGAATGCCTTCGCATCATCCATATCCATCGCCGCTTCCTCCCTCGTTGCTGTGTCGTACACCTCTGGTTACAAGTGGGCAACAATCACGTCGGCGGACGACAAGAAGGCGTGTAACGAGGGAGAAGCAAATGAGGCCGGGCCATTACGCCTATCGCTTCGGCGGATTCGCAATGAAGCCGCCAGCGAAGCAGTACCATCTCGTCGGCGCCGGGACGATCACGCTCACCGGCAACAAGATCACCGGCTTTCACAGCGCGGCGTACACCAAGCTGACCCAATACGACTCCGTGCAATGCGGTCACTTCAGATTGAATGGCGACTACGGACCGCGCAAAGGAGGAGATGGGGACCATGACATTGAAGCGACAATTACGTTTACGCAGATAGAGACCGACGTGAACGGCAAGCCCAAGCAAGTCCTCAAGGGCACGTTCGCTCTCGTTCCGGCTGGAAGTGACGATGGATTCTGGCTGATTTCTACGGGGGCCCATCACACCGATACGAACCAGGCCGCTGTCGAACTCGTCAGCGGTGAAGCGATCCGCATCCGCGACCCGGAAGCGGCTTATTCGGCGGCGAGGGACGCTGCCAAACTGGCCGCCGCACGTTGACGCAACAGGTCGGCGCGCATCGCCTTGGCCAGATTGACGGCCCGCCGGAGATCTTCGCCGGCGTGCGCGCGCTCGTGCGAAGCCAGACGTAGTTCCGCGCGCACGCGCAGGCTTTCCGGCCGAAAGAACTTTTCTTGCGGATTGATTGTGAGCGCCTGTTCGGCGGTTTGCATGGCCAAGTCCGCTTGGCCGCATGCGTGCCGCGTCGACGCCAGCCACGTCAGATACATGGTCAATAACGTGCGCGAACGATTGCGCGCCATGCCTCGAAGGCCCTCGAGCATCAGCGGCAGGCCTTCATCGGCTAGGCCCCGTTCAGCAAGAACGCGGCCTAAAACGATGGATGAGGTCGCCGCGAATTGCGGAAATCGTCCTCGATTCGAAAGTTCGATCGATTTTCGCGCAAGGCCCTCCGCCTCCTCCAAATCGCCGAGCATCAAGGCGACCATTGCCGCCATGTATTGCGAAAACGCCAACTCATATGGGTTCTCGCTGCGGCGCATCAGGTCGTGAACCGCGCCGACGCGCCGGCGCGCTTCCGGAATGTTGCCCATGACCCAAGCGGTCATCGCCCCGTTGCCGAACGCCTGCGCCGCCGCGCCGGGCCGGCGGACGAATTCGGCCGCACTGAAGAACGGTTCGCCCACGGCGTAGGAATCCTCCGCGCCGCCGAGATCGCCAAGACGAAAGCGCGAGGTCAACATGATCATGTGGGCTGTTGCGAGGCTGTCGGGCGTCGCTTGCGCGTGCGCCAAGGGCAGAACCTGTTCCGCCAGTCTGCGAGACGCGCGATGATCGCCGGCGCTCGAAGCGGCCATCCATTCGCCGGCAATCTGCGCGAACTGCTTGCGCACATCGCCGGTCTTTTCAGCGAGCCGGCGCGCCATCTTGGTCGCTTGCCGTGTCTCGGGCGCCGAATAACCGTACGCGATTTGCGCCGCGCCGACAAACCAGCGCCACAACTGCAGTTCGCTCGCGTCGCGTTCGGCTGTCTCGGCCGAGGTCGCCAACGTCGCCAAAGCGCGCTGGAACGCGTCGGAGGATTCTTTGTAAGCATAACGCGCCGCGGCGTTCTTGGCGGATTTCGTCCACGCCTCGACCGCCTTGTCGGCTTCGCCGGCTTCGGCCCAATGGTGCGCAAGAATCTCGGGGTGAGCTTCGGCGACGGCGGCCAATCTTTCGCCGATCGTATGCGCTACGCGCGCGTGCAGGCTCCGGCGTTGCCGCTTGAGCAAAGCGTCGTACGCAGCATCCTGCACAAGGGAGTGCTTGAAACGGTAAGTCGCGCTCGCGCCGGCGCCGTCGGCGTACAGCAAATCCGCCTCGACCAGCTTCGCCAGCGTCAGCCGCAGCTCGTCATCCGACAGCGGCGAGAGAGAGCGAAGCATGTCGTAGCCGAACTCTCGCCCCAGCACGGCGCCGATCTGCGCCGTTTCCTTTGCCTGACCTAGCCGATCGAGACGCGCCATCAAGGAGTCCTGCAACGTCTCGGGAATGTCGTGCGGGCCGGCCTGTCCCCTGCTTTCCAGCATGAGACGTGCCAGCTCTTCAGCAAATAATGGAACGCCGTCGGCGCGGGTGATCACGTCGTCGATTAGCGACGACGCCAGGCCGGCCGCTTCCATCGTACCGCAAACGATCTCAGCGACTTGCGCACGACGAAGGCGGCTGAGGGTGACCTGCGCGTGGTGCGCGCGCATCGTCCATGGCGCGCGAAACTCGGGACGCGCCGTGCCGATCAGAAGAAGCCTCGCCTCCTCCGCCTGCTCGGCGATCAGAGCAAGTAATTCGATCGTTGAAGGGTCGACCCAGTGAAGATCCTCAACCGCGACTACGAGAAACTGGTCTCGCGCCGAATTCAGCGTCCAGCGCGCAAGCGCCGCAAGCAGGCGCTCGCGCTTCTCCTCGGCATCATATGAACGCGCTTGCGCGCCCGCCGGCAAAGACAGGCCCAAGAGCTCGGCGACAAGCGGGAACGCCTCACTGACATCCAGGCCGGCGGTCTGTAAGGCGTTGTAGAGCTGGGCGGACCGCACGTCGCCCGGTTCCTCTCCGCGCCAGCGCAAGCCTTGCGTAATCATCTGCGCGGCGGCGTAAAACGGAGTCTTGTCGAAGAG
>DASPMA010000471.1:0-12991 GCA_035627335.1 Binatia bacterium | reverse complement strand
GTGAGGGTGCGCCTTGACGCTGCCGGACCAGTTTTTCCACTCGTTCATGCCACCTCGTTAGGGCAGTAGTGCAATAGGGCAATAGGGCGGTATGTTAGGGCGCGCGCTCTAGCGGGCGCGCCGCTTCCGACACCGCCCTATTCCCTTATTGCCCTATTGCCGTACTGACCTGCGAAGCAGGAGGCGGGGCGCGTCGGATGCGCCGAGATAGAGGGGGTGAGTTTCCTCTATTCCCACTCCCTTGCGGAGACGGGCCGCGCGCGACGATTGGATCAGCGGCCGCGCAGGCCATCGTCTTCCGGCGCCTCGCTGCCGGAGGTTTCCGGCACCGTGAGCGAACCGACCGATGCGAGGAGCTGACGTTCGGCGACAACGAGGTCGCGCTCGGCTTGCGCCAAGGCAAGACGCGCATCCAACAGGTTCTGCTCCTGCTCGAGAACCTCGAACGTGGCGCGGAGCCCCGTCTCCTGCTCGAGGCGCACGCCTTCATAGGCGAGTTCTGCGGCTTCGACCTGTTCGCGCGCGGATTCCACGGCCGCGCGCGCGCTGGCGAGGCCCGTCCAGGCGTTCGTCACGTCTTCCTGCACCACGCGTTGCGCGGCAGCGAGATCGAGATTGGACGCTGCACGCAGCGCCCGCTGCTGACGCGTGCGCGAGCGAACGATGCCGCCTTGGAAAATTGGCACCGAGACGCGCACGCCGACAGTATCAGACAATGACTCCGCCGTGTCGTCGTCGAAATCGTCGCCGATGGATTGCCCCGCTTCCAAAGTAACGCGCGGGCGCCCTTGCGCGGCGGCGACATCGACGTTTGCGTCGGCAAGCTCGGTGTCGGCGACGGCGCTGCGTAGGACCGGACTTTGCCGTCCCGCCGTGTCGAGGGCGATGTCGAGTTGCGGCGGCAAGCCCGTCGCGGCCGACGGCGGCTGCAGATCGCTCGGCGGGCGCCCCACCAGTCGCAAATACGCTTGCACTGATGCTGCTAGCTGACCCTGCGCCTGCACCAGCAAGGTGCGCGCCTGCGCCAGACGCGCCTGCGATTGCGCCACATCCGTGCGTGTGACGACGCCGGCGTCGAATTGCGCCTGCGCGTATTCGAGGAGACGCGTGAGATTGGAGACGGTCTGGTCGCGCGCGGCGACGACCTGTTGCGCTTGACGCACGTCAGCGTAAGCCCGCGTGACGTCGAGCAGCAGGGTTTGCAGCGTCAAATCGTAATCGGCGACAGCGCCGCGGATCTGCGCGCGCGCCGCCCGGGTGGAGGCGAGCACGCGGCCCGACCCGAACAGCAACTGGGAAGCGCTCACGGAAGCGTCCCAGTCCTCATCGCGCGGGGTGTCAAAGGGTTCGTCGGTGTCGCGCGCCTGGGCGACGCCGGTGATCGAAAGTTGCGGCAACGCTTCCGCCCAAGCCTGGGGTAGTGCTTCGCGCGTGGCGCGCAGGCGCGCGCGCTGCGCGGCGAGCGTTGGATTGGATTCCGCCGCCGACACCATCGCTTCGGTCAGCGTATCGGCCGCGACCGTCCCCGGCAGCAGCGCCGCCAACGCAACAAGGGACACGACTAAACCACGCATGAGAAATTCTTCCTCACTCCCGCCGCAGCGCCTCGATCGGATCGAGCTTCGCTGCCCGCCAAGCCGGGTAGGCGCCGAACAGAACCCCCACCAGACCCGAGAACGCGATCGCCATGATCGCGTTTTGAGGCGCTATCACCAAGGGTAAGTTAAATAGAGAAGTCATTAACCAGGCGCCAAGCACGCCCAGCAGCAGACCGATCACCCCACCCGCGACAGATAGCGCCACCGCTTCTAACCCAAACTGATGCAAAATATCTGCCTGCCGCGCGCCAAGCGCTTTGCGCAGGCCGATTTCGCGTGTCCTTTCCGTGACGGACACCAGCATGATGTTCATGATGCCGATGCCCCCTACGAGGAGGGAGACGGCGGAAATCCCGCCCAGGAGATAGGTAAACACCTGCGTGGTCTGCTGCGCCGTTTCCGTAATGGAACTGAGATTTTGCACCGTGAAGTCGTCCTCGCCCTCACGCGTGCGGTGCCGCTGGCGCAGCAGCGTCGTCACGTCCTCTTCGACCTGGCGCAGCACGTCCTCGCTGACCGCCTTTACCGATATCTGACTCACCGTGTCGGCCCTGCGGCTGCGGCCTGAGATGCGGCGCTTCACCGTCGTCAGCGGCGCGAGCACGATGTCGTCCTGATCCTGGAAGCCGGTTTGGCCCTTGGAGGCCAGCACGCCGATCACCTCAAAGGCGCCGCCATTGATGCGCAGCGTTTCGCCGATCGGGTTCACGTTCGGGAAGAGCTGTTCGACGACCGTTGCACCCAGCACGACGACGCGCCGCGCCTGTCGCTCTTCCGTCTCATCGAAGAAGCGGCCTTCGGCGATTTCCCAATCGCGCGCGGTCAGATACGCGGGCGTCACGCCCTGGATTTCCGGATTCCAGTTGAGGCCGTTGGCGATCACCTGGGCGCGGCTGCGCTGCGAAGGGGCGACGACCATCACGCCTTCGACTTGAGCGGCGATAGCCTCTGCATCGTCAAGTGTCAGCGAATCCCAGCCTCCGCCCCCGCCCGCTTGACCCCGCACGCCGCCCTGTCCGCGGGGCGCGCCCGGCACGACGATCAGCAGATTGGACCCGAGACTGGCGATCGAACGCTCGACCTGCGCCTGCGCGCCAGCGCCCAGCGACACCATCGCCACCACCGAAGCGACGCCAATGATGACGCCCAGCGCGGTCAGCGCCGAGCGCATCGGGTTGGAGCGCAGCGCGCGCGCGGCGCTGCCGACAAGGTCAGACGTGCGCATCATGACGCGACCTCTCGTTGCGATGATCGCCAACGATGCGGCCGTCGCGCATCTCGATGGTGCGCTTCGTGGCGGCGGCGACGCCGTGATCGTGCGTGACGATCACGATGGTCACGCCTTCGCTGTTGAGCTCATTGAACAGGGCTAGAATCTCCTGACCCGTATGCGTATCGAGCGCACCGGTGGGTTCGTCCGCCAGCAGCAAGGCCGGCCTGCCGGCCAGTGCGCGCGCGATAGCGACCCGCTGCTGTTGGCCGCCGGAAAGCTGCGTCGGCCTATGCGTGAGCCGCTCGCCCAGCCCCACCCGCACCAGCTGTTCTTCCGCGCGCAGCCTGCGCTCTTTCGCATCGATGCCGGCATAGATCATCGGCAGCTCGACATTCTCTACAGCGGTCATCCGCGGCAGCAGATTGAAGCTCTGGAAGATGAAGCCGAGCGTGCGGTTGCGGAACGCGGCGAGACCTTCATCATCGAGCGTGCCGATGTCCGCGCCGTCAATTACGAGCCGCCCCGCGGTCGGCGTATCGAGGCCGCCGAGGATGTTCATCAGCGTCGACTTTCCGGAGCCTGACGGGCCAACGATTGCGCAATAGCCGCCTCGCGCGATGGAAAAGCTCACGCCGTCGAGCGCGTGCACCGTCTCATCGCCCATCGTGTAAAGTTTTACGAGGTGCGTGGCTTCGATGAGGGGCGCGTCCATTATGTGCCCCGGATGCGCGGGCCGCCGCCGCGACCGCCGCCGCCGAACGGGCCGCCGCGCCGACTGTCTGCTTCGGCGCGCGGGCCGCCGCCGATGATGATTTCGTCGCCTTCCCGGAGACCGCTATAGAGCAGCGTGGCGGAGTTGTCGGCGACGCCAATTTCGACCTGCACGGGCTGCGGCTTGTTGTTGCGCAGCACCCACACCACGGCGTCGCGACGCACTTCGCGCTGTCCGCCGCCTTCGCGCATTTGCGCAAGGAGCTGGCGCTGGCGCTCGGTGAGGGTCGACTCGATCGCGCGCAGCGCGGCGTCGCGCATGCCGCGCACGTAGGCACGGCGTTCTGCTTGGGTCGCGCCCTCGCCCGGACGCGGCGCGGATTGCATCGCGGATTGATACGCCTGCTGCGCGGCCGCTTGCTGTATTTCGTTGAGTTCGAGCTGTTCGGTCAGTTGCGTAATGCCGCGGCCGCCTCGGCCACCGCCGCGTCCGCTGCGTTCGCCACGCTCGCGCCGGCCTTCTTGCGCTTGCGCTTCGCCCGAACGCGCGCGCCGGCCGCCCGTCAATTCATCGGCGCGCGCGGCGATCTGCGGATCGGCGGGACGGAAGCGCAGCGCCGTGTTCGGCACGCGCAGCACGTCGTCGCGCTGTTCGATCACGATCTCGGCGTTGGCGGTCATGCCGGGCAGCAGCTGCCGGCCCGGATTGTCGGCTTCGACCACCACCGTGTAGCTGACGACGCCCTGCTCGGCGACGCCTTGTTGGCGCACCTGGCTGACGCGGCCGTCGAATTCGCGGTCCGGGAATGCATCGACGGTGAACTTCACCGGCATGCCCTCGCTGACATCGCCGATGTCGGCTTCATCGACGGTGATGTTCGCTTGCAGACGCGAGAGATCCTGCGCGATCACGAACAGCGTCGCCGCCTGCAGGCTCGACGCCACCGGCTGGCCGACGTTCACCTGCCGATCCACCACCACGCCATCGATGGGAGAGCGGATGATGCTGCGTTCGAGATCGGTGCGCGCCGTCGCCACTTGCGCCGCCGCCGCCTGCACCGCCGCCCGCGCCGTATCGCGCGCCGCGCGCTGCTGCGCCATCAATTGCGCCGAAGCAAAGCCGCGCTGCTGCAGCAGCGCATAACGCTGATAGTCAGAGTTCGCGACCGCCGCCTGCGCTTGCGCTTGCGCCAACTGCGCTTGCGCTTGCACGATGCGCTGCTGGAATGGCGTCGGATCAAGCCGCGCCAATTCCTGGCCCGCGCGCACCTGCGAATTGAAATCCACGGAGACGCTCTGCACGGGACCGGATACGGTCGAGCCTACATTGGCCGACACCAGCGGCTGCAGCGTTCCGGTCGCGCTCACCACCCGGATAATGGCGCCGCGATCCACCGCCGCGGTGCGGTAAGGTTCCGCATCGCTGTCGCCGTTGAGCAGCGTCCAACCGACGATCAGCACGACCAGCGCAGCGCCCGTGCTCAGGTAGAGGCTGCGCCCTCGCAGGAAGCCCGGCCGCTTCGCCCAAAGAGCCAGCACTCGTTCTCGCAACGCGGCGAACATCACATATCCTCACTGCCCTCTTGGAGGCGCCTTTCTTGACGCGCGCGCCACAGTCCTGAAGGCCCACGATCCAAGAACGGCCAAGCTTCCATATGGCGCTTGACCGCCCTGAACCGGTGCTTAACGCCCGTGACGATGCGCCCGGGCGGCTTCTGCTTCTTCGCCCGTCACCTGACCATCATTGTTCGCATCGAGCCGCTCGAAGCGCGATGCGCCCCTGGCGACGAATTCCGACTGCGAGATCTGCCCGTCATTGTTGGCGTCCGAATGGCGGCCGCCGCGCCGCTCGCCGCGTTCGCGGCGCTGCGGGCGCTCGTCGGCGCTGATCACGCCATCGTTGTTGTCATCGAGGCGGGCGAACATTTGCGTTGGTCCGGCGAGGAACTCCGCGCGCGTGATGTTGCCGTCGTCGTTTGCGTCAGCACGCGTCAGGTGATGCATGCCGTGGCCGCCACGGCGATGATGGCCGCGACGGCTGTGTTCGCCGCGTTCATCGCGGCCGGCGCGCATCTCTTCGCGCGTCAACTGGCCGTCGTTGTTCGAGTCGAGCGCCTGGAAGCGCTCCGCGCGGCTGGCGTCGTATTCCGCCTGCGTCAACGTTCCGTCATTATTGCTATCGGCCTGGAAGAGGCGCGGCGGCCGGTCTTGCGCACCATCCTGCTGCGCCAGCGCCAGACCGGATACACCTGCCAGCGCTGCAAATCCGGCAGCCGCAATCAACACCTTCCGCATGATAATCTCCTTCCCGCCGCCTGGGCGCGACCTATTCCCTCGGCGTCTGAGGTACAGGCCCGGCTTTTCGGGCGTTGGTCGCGCGTGCGACAAAGTTTGTCCGGGAGGGGAAAAATGCGGCCGGCGCTGGGGAGGGCAATCGCGCCGGCCGCTTACATTAACGATCCGCGCGGGGGGAAGCTGCGTGGACCTTCATTGGACGCCGTGCAGGGAGTCACGTTCGGTGCGTCCGTAGTGCTTGAACGTTAGCGCCGGCGTTTGTCCGTCGTTTCTCAGATCGGGCCCAACTGGCGCCAAAGCATGTCACTGGTTGAGGACCCGGGGCCGCTGGCGTTCCGGAGGCGGACGCGCCGTACCGATAAGGCGCGTGAACTCGGCGCGCGTGAGAATATCGTCGCCGTTCTCATCGTACTGATCGACACGGGCCCGGATCTCGGCGTCGAATTCCGCCCGCGTGATTGTGTTGTCGACGTTGCGGTCGAAATCGAGCCTGTACGGTCCCATCGGCCCACCGCCAAGCACGGCGTTGGCCCAATTCTGGAACTCTATCGGCGCGAGGCTGCCGTCGCGACTGGCGTCCGCGCGGGCAAACTCACGGTCCAAGCCGGCGTTGATTTCTTGGGCTGTCACGTTGAGATCGCCGTTCGCGTCGAAGCTGACCAGCATCATCGCGTCGCCGGAGAGGAGCGCGCGAACGGGATCGTTGGCCGCCGAGCTGATGGGACCGCCACTGCCGCAGGCGGCGGTCAGCGCCGCGCCCATAACCACGGCTGTCCACGTCTTCGATCCCATCGTCAGTCCCCTATCACGTTCCAATCTGTCTCAGGGCCGACCTTGGCGGCCATGTGGCGAACGTCACCCGGTTTTTGCCCAAGTTTGGCGCGGATCGCCGCCGGACACGATTTGGCACAAATCCGCGACGCGCGCTCTGTAGATTTTTGGCAAAGCTGACGTCACATGATGACGCATGGCGCTGGAAGACCCGCATATCCTGGTTGTGGACGATCATCGCGAAATTCGCGAGTCGCTGGCGCAATTCCTGCGCAAGAACGGCCGTAGCGCCACCGCGGTCGAGAACGCCGAAGCCGCCCGTAAGGCGATCAAGGAAAATCGCGTCGACCTCATTATCCTCGACATCATGATGCCCGGCGAAGACGGGCTTTCCCTAGCCCGTCACGTCCGTGAGACCAGCCAAATTCCCGTGATCCTGCTGTCGGCACGGGCCGAAGAGCTGGACCGCATCATCGGTCTCGAAGTCGGCGCCGACGACTATGTGGTGAAGCCTTTCAATCCGCGCGAGCTGTTAGCGCGGATCGACGCCGTGCTGAGGCGCACGCATGCGCTGCCGCCCAACGTTGAAGCGCCCTCGGGCGAAGCGCTGCGCTTCGACCGTTGGACGCTGAAGATCGCCGAGCGCGAATTGGTGGACGACGACGGCAGCGCGCACGAACTGTCCACCGGCGAATATCGCCTGTTGCTCACGTTCCTGCAGCGTCCGAAGATCGTGCTGACGCGCGATCAGTTGCTGGACCTGGCTTTCGAGCGCGGCACGGACGTGTTCGATCGCGCCGTCGATACACAAGTCAGCCGGCTGCGCCGCAAGATCGAAGTCGACGCGCGCTCGCCCAAGCTCATCAAGACGGTCTGGGGCGGCGGCTATGTATTCACCGCGCCGGTAGAAAAAGTGTGAGCTGGAATCCGCTCAACACACTCACGGGGCGGCTGGTGCTGGTCACCGTCGTCGCCGTTGTCATTTCCTACGCCGCCGCCTTCCTGCTGTTTTCCAACGAGCGGGGCGCGGCGCTGCGGCGAGTTGCGGAAACGAGCGTCATCGAGCGCGTCGCCTACACGGCGGAGCGCCTGCGCGCAGCGGCGCCGGAGCAACGCGCGGCGATGGCTGAGCAAAGCCGCGATCCAGGCATTCGTTACAGCGTCACAACCACGCCGGAAATCGACGAGGCCGCAACCTCGGGCGCTGCCCTGCGCATCGCGCGCGGCATTTCCGAACGACTGACCGGCGCAAATCCGCGCGTTGAAGTTCGCACGGTCGAACGGCCATCGCGCCGCTGGCGCATGCGCGGCGAAGGCGACGAATTCGACCGCGATGAGGGGCGATTCGAAGAGCGGCGCGTCGAGGAACGAGGCCGCGACCGCGCCGCTCTCGTCCGGGTCACCCGCGCGACCATCTCCGTGCAACTTGCCGACGATGCTTGGCTCAACGCCTTTGCGCGCCTGCCCGGCCCCCGCCCAGCGCCGTTCAGCTTGGTCGCCGGCGCTGTGGTTTCAATCTTCGTCGTCGGGCTCGGCGCGGCGCTCGTGTCGCGCCAAATCGGCCGGCCGCTGGCCGATCTTGCGAACGCCGCGCGCGCGCTCGGCTCCGGAGAGACGCTCGTCTCCACGCCGGTGCGCGGACCGGCGGACGTGCAGCGCGCCTCCACGGCCTTCAACGCCATGGCCGATCGGCTTGGCCGCCAACTCGACCGGCAGCGGCAGATGCTTTGGGCCCTCAGCCACGACCTTCGTACGCCAATCACCGCGCTCAAGCTGCGCGCCGAGCTGATCGAGGATGAGGCAATACGGCAGCGGCTGTTGGCGCCAATTGACGAAATGGAGTTACTCACTGAACAGGCGCTGTCGCTGGCGCGCGCGGGCGCGAGCGAAGAGCAACGCGTCAACGTCGATCTTTCAGAAATCGCCAGAACCCTGTGCGGCGAGTTGCAGGATATCGGGCTCGACGTGCGCGCGGAGGCGGCCCAACCGGTAATGGCCGAGTGCCGGCCCAGCGAAATCGCCCGCGCTCTGCGAAATCTCGCCGAAAATGCCGCAAAATACGGCGGCGGCGGGATCATGCGAGTCTATCGGAACGGCGCGGGCGAAGCGGTCGTGGAGGTCGTCGACGAAGGTCCCGGCGTATCGCCGGACCAGCTCGCCAAGCTCGCCACGCCATTCTTCCGCGTTGACGCCGCCCGTACGCAAGCGAACGGCGCCGGACTGGGCCTCGCCATTGCGCAGGCCATCACCGACGGGCATGGGGGACGCCTGGAGTTCGCCAACCGCTCGCCGCGCGGCCTTTCGGTCAAGCTCGTTTTGCCGGGCTGATCGCCAATCGTGCGGCGCCGTTTTCTCTGGCGCCGGATCGGGGCCAAGGCATACTTACGCCGGGTTGCGGGGATTTGGTTCGTGGCGAGCGATAGCAACGCGCTAGTAGGGCTTCAACGTGCGTTGCCGCGCACGGACAGCATCGGCGCGTACCTGACCGCCGGCGCCATCGCCGCGTTCGCCACTTTGATCAAGTTTCCCCTCGACGATTGGGCAGGAGAGGCGCTGCCGCCCTACATCACGTTCTACCCCGCCGTCGTCATAGCCAGCTTGTACGGCGGGCCGCGCGTTGGCTTTGCCACCGCAGCGGCGACACTGCTGCTCGCGTGGTACATTTGGCTGCCAACACATATGAGCTTCGCCATTACGGGGGCCCGCACCCCGCTGACGATCGGCATATACGCCTTCAGTTCGGCGCTGCTCGCTTGGATTGTCGGTTTGGCGCGGCTTGTCCTCGATCAAGTCGTTGTCAACGAAGCGGAGCGCGCGTTGAGCGCGCGAGAATCCGTACACCGGATCAAGAACCTGATCGCTGTGGTTCAGGCGCTGGCCGCGAAGATCGCGCGAGAAGTGTCGACGCCGGAGGAGTACAGGCAGGTCTTCATAAAACGCCTCGAAGCGCTCGGCGTCGCGCAGAACGTCCTCGTTCGCGAAGATTGGAGCGATATCGATCTCAAGCAACTTATCGACAGCGCCCTCGCGCCCTTCCTTCCGAATCCAGGTCTTGCGGTGAAAGCGGGTCCGGACCTCGTGGTGCCTGCGCGTCACGTGAACGGGCTTTGTCTCGCGCTCTACGAACTCAGCACCAACGCGATGAAATATGGCGCGCTGGCGAACGGCGAAGGGCCGGTGAGTTTGTCATGGCGCTGCGAGAACGACGATTGCGTGCTCGAATGGCGCGAAGCGCGCAAAGGAAACGCGTCAGCCGAGAACTCCGGCTTCGGCTCCTTGCTGATCAAGACGGCTCTCTCCAACGCGCCGAACACGCATGTGAACTATGAATTCACGCCAAGCGAAGTCGTCGCCGTGTTCCGCTGGCCGACGCCGACCACAAGTTCCTAGCTACTCGCCGACACGCTCTACTGCGTAGCCACGCGCCCGGAATTGTTCGACAAGGCCATCTTCGCCGAGCAGGTGCCCTGCGCCCACGGCGACAAAGTCAACGCCCGAGCCCTGCATCTCGCGCACAAGCACGTCCATCCACGCATTGTTACGCCGCAGGAACAGCGCTTCGTAGACGTCGGGATATTCCCGGCGCGTGTCGTCGACGACGACCCGTTCCAGGGTATCGAGATCGCCGCGCTCCCACGCGCTCGTCATTTCCCCGATCATAGCCGGCCCCTGCTCGGCTTCCTCGATCGCCTCGCGCAGGAATTCGCGCTGCGTCTCGTCACTGAGCCCGGCAAAAAAACCCAGCTGCTGTTCGATGGTTTCGAACGAGCGCATCGTCTTGCGGTTGGCGTCGCCATAGGCGTCGATTGCGCGGTCGACACCCGACATCGGATCGTAGCCGGCTTGCATGATCGGCATGAGGGAAAGCGTAAGCCCCGCCATCCAGGGCTGCATCGACTCCAGATATGCGCGTGGAATGCCCAGACGCTGCGTCAAGCCGTTCAGGCGCTCGTTTTCCTGCGCCGTAAGCCAGCTCGACAGCGGCTTGTCGGCCGGCGCTTGGCCGAGCTGCGTCGCCAGCGCTTGCGCCTGCGCATCGGCTTGCGGCGAAATCTCGATCTCGGTCCAAATCTCTTCGGCGGACGCCAGCGCAGAGCGCACGTCTTCATCGCCCCAATCCGTGCCGCGCGGCCGCACATGCACGGTGCCATAGAGGTACATGGTCGAATCCGGATCGCGCACGACATAGAGGGCCGGGTCGAAGCCGCCGTCTTGCGCGCACGCGGCCGTGGCCAACGCCATGAACGCGATGGCGGCAAGCATTGTCGTTCTGATCATGCCGTCCCCTTAGCGCCAAGGTGAGAAGTGCTTCGACAGCTTCAGGCCCTGGCCCTGATAATTCGAGCCCGCTTCACCATAAAGGCGCTCCACCGGCCCGCATAGCGGCTCGAACACCAGCTTGCCCACCGGCTGGCCGTCCGTGACGAAGAACGGCACGTCGCGAGAGCGAACTTCCAACACGGCGCGACCCTCGTTCGGCGCAACGCCGAAGCCCGGATCGAAGAAGCCCGCGTAATGCGCGCGGAATTCGCCCAGCTCCGTGCGGATAGGCGCCATTTCCGCCGCTTCGTCCGGCGGGATCAGCACGTTTTCCTTCGATGCAAAGATGTAGAACTCACCGGGGTCGAGCACGACGCGGCCGCGGCTTGCCTCGAGCGGCTCCCAGAAGTCGCGCGGATCGTAGGCGCCGATTCGATCCACATCGATCACGCCTGAGTGGCGCTTGGCGCGAAAGCCGACTGGACCCTTTAGGGACAAGTCCATCGTGAAATCCATCTCGTGCTTTGGATGGGGCGGCCCGCGCCGCAGACGCACTTGGCTGAGCCGCGTGCCGGTGCGCACGAGAATGGAGAACGTGCACGGACTGATCTCCGCCCACAGCGGCCCATGGTATCCCGCCGGCACATAGTCAAATGATTGCGCGCCATCGATGATGACGCGCGTGAACACGTCGATGCGGCCGGTCGAGCTTTTCGGATTGGCGGCGCCGTGAATGTGCTGCGGCAGCGCCAGCTCTTCCAGCACCTGCACGAGATACACGCAACCCGTTTCCAGCACCGCGCCTTGGCGCAGATCGATCTGATGCATCACCAGCTGATCGTCGAGCCGGTCCTGAACGCGCGCGCCCGCGCCGGGCAGAAAGCTCGCGCGCAGCCGGTACGCCGTTTCACCCAGCCGCAAATCGAGGCTCGCCGGTTGCAGCTGATCATCCAGCCACGCCGCATCGGCGCCGATCCAGCCTTGCTTGATCGCGCGTTTCAGTTCCGTGTCGGAAAGGACGCCGTGAGTGCTCATGATTCGCTTTGTAGCACGATGCGGCTGGCCTTCGCCCTGCCTCGGCCGCTAGAACTTATGCCATGTACGAAGCGAAAACAGCCGGTCTGGTCGTGCGGGTCGAGCCGCAATTCTTGGCCCAGGAATCCGATCCCGACGAAGGCCGGTTCGTCTGGGCCTATACGATCGAAATTGTGAACTGCTCGGCCGAGACCGTACAGCTCGTTTCCCGGTACTGGCGCATCATGGACGAGAACGGGCTGACGCAAGAAGTGCGCGGCGCCGGCGTTGTCGGCCAGCAGCCCGTGCTCGAACCGGGAGAGAGCTTTCGCTACACGAGCGCCTGCCCCCTCGCCGCGCCCTCCGGCGTGATGGTGGGCACATATTCCATGCTGAGCGTAGCGAAAGGCGATGAGTTCGACATCGCCGTCCCCGCTTTCCCGCTCGACAGCCCGCATCAATCCAAAATGGCCAACTGACATGAGCGATTTCAGCGAAGCGATGCGCCGCGTGATCACCGGCGAAGACGGCGCCGGCAAATCCCTCGTCATCGTCGACGGTCCGCCTTCGGGTGAAATCGGCGATCCCAATCTCGGCGGTTTGTTCGAGATTTGGCACGAAGCCGTCAGCGGGGAATTTGACAGGCGCCATGCGGGCGACCTTGGCGAGAGGAAGCCAATCCTCTCGCCTGACGACGGCAAAGTGAAAGTGCGCTGGTTCGTCATTTCGCCGGCGCCCGAAGGCGCGCCGCATGATATGATCAAGCAAGCCGTGCGCGAGCGCTTCGCCGATTTTGGCGCCGCGCACGAACTCACCGATCAGGATCGCCATCCGGCGATGCACAAAACCGACACGCTCGACATCATCTGCCTGATCTCTGGCGAGGCCTCGCTTGTGCTCGACAACGAAGAGCGCAGGTTAAAGCCCGGCAACATCGTCATCCAACGCGGCGCCAGCCACGGCTGGACGGCGCACGGGGGGCCGGCGTTGTTCTTGGCGGTGCTGATCGATCGACAGGCCTAAGCGGCGCCGACTTTTTCCGGCGCGATCTGGTAGGCGCGCGAGCAGAACTGGCAGCGCGCGTGAAGGAGGCCGTCGGGCTCCACTAGGTCCTGCAACTCTTCCTTCG
>DASPMA010000470.1:0-6144 GCA_035627335.1 Binatia bacterium | reverse complement strand
CTGCACCTGCACGACTGTTTCATCCGCCGGACGCCGGCTCGTGGAGACGATGTCCGCGCCGGCTTGCGCGAGGGCTAGCGCAATCGCTTGACCGAGCCCTGTATTGGCGCCGGTGACGAGTGCAACCTGGCGGGAGAGGTCGAACGGGTTCGCGCTCATTTCAGCTGGCAGATGTCGAGCTGGTTCATGTCGGTATAGTCGAGATTTTCGCCGCCCATTGCCCAGATGAAGGTGTAGCTCGCCGTGCCCGAGCCCATATGGATCGACCATGGCGGTGAGACGACGGCTTCATCGTTCTGGATAATGATGTGGCGATTGGAGTCTGGTTCGCCCATGAAGTGGAACACCCGATCCTTCTCGCCGAGCCCGAAGTAGAAATACACTTCGGAGCGCCGGTCGTGCAGGTGCGGCGGCATCGTGTTCCAGACGCTGCCTGTTTTCAGCTCGGTCAGTCCAAGCAGCAGCTGACACGACTTCACCGTGGCCGGCACAATGTACTGATAGATGGTTCTTTCGTTCGATGTTTCGAGTGCGCCGCGCTCAAGCGGCACGGCTTTATCGATGGAAATCTTGGCCACCTCGTAGCGCGCATGCGCCGGTGTGGAGATGAGATAATATTTTGCTGGCTTGGCTTTATCGACCGAGCTGAACTCGACATCATTCGAGCCCATCGGGATATAGAGTCCGTCCTTTGGCTGCAGCTCGTAGGTCTGCCCATCGACCGTCACGATGCCCTGACCTGCGCCGACATTGATCACGCCTAGTTCGCGGCGTTCCAGGAACGGTTTGTCCTTCGCCGAGGCAGGTTCTGTCTGCTTCGGCAGCGAGAGCGTCTTCGCCGCCGGCGCCGCGCCGCCGACGACGAAGCGCTCAAAGTGCAGGTAGTTCAGCGCGATCTCGTCGGGGGCGAAGAGATCCCGGATCAGGTAGCGCTCGCGCAGCCGATCGTTGGAGACGCCGTCCATGCTGTCCGGATGGGTGGCGTGGTAGGTCTTTTTGAACATCGCGAGCGCTCCCTGCGCTTCTGGTAACCGGTGTCACGCCGGCATTCAAGGACTTCGCTCGTACTAGCGGGGCGCGGGCCCGCTGGAATCCCGCACCACGAGAGCAGGCGATGTGGCAGGCGCTGCTTCGCGCGTGTGGCCCTCGGCCGCGTCGAGGCCGATCAGCTTTTCCGCCGCCATGCGCCCGATCTCCCGCGTCGGCGTGCGCACGGTCGTGAGCGGCGGCCATACGCTTGAGGCGATTTGGAAGTCGTCGAAGCCGACGACGGATACATCCTCGGGGCATTTCAGCCCCGCGCGCCGGATCGCGTGCAGCACGCCGGCGGCCATTTCGTCATTCGCGGCGAAAATCGCTGTCGGCCGCGGCGAGCGCTTCAACAGCTCAGTCGCGCAGGAGATGCCGGTCTCGAACGTATAGGCCCCCTGCATCACGTAATCGGCCTGGAGCTTCAGCCCGCGCTCCTTCAGCTCTTCATCAAACCCGCCGCGGCGCTCGTGCGATGAGCGGAAGGAAGCGGGACCCGAGATAAAGCCGATGCGTGTATGCCCCAGCTCAGCCAAATGACGCGCCGCCGCGCGCCCGCCTTGCCGATCGTTAGAAACAATAATGTGCGCGGGCTCATCGACCGGCACCGAAGCGATGCGGATATAGGCGCAGCCCACTTCGTCGAGCACGGCTTTCACGCGATCGTCTTCGGAAACAGATGGCGTCAGCACCACGCCGGAAAGCTTCTGGCGTTCGATGAAGCGGCGGAAGTCAGCCAGAAAAGTCTGGTTGCCGCGATTGCAAGGGTGGACCACCAGCTCGTATCCGGAGCCGCGCATCGCATCGAGCATGCCAAGCTGCATGTTCACGACGTATTGCGGATTGGGATTGTCATAAACGAGCCCAATCAGGAACGAGCGGCGGAAGGCGAGGCCGCGGGCCTGCGGGTCGGGCGAGAAGCCGATCTCGGCGATGATCGCATTGATCTTCTCGCGCGTCGCCTCCTTCACGAACGGCGACTGGTTGATAACGCGCGAAACGGTCTTCTTTGACACGCCGGCAAGGCGCGCCACGTCGTTGATGGTAGGTTTCTTTTCCCCGCCCAGACCGCGACGCGGCGGGGGGTTGTCGTCGTCCGCCATGAACGCCCCGTCTTGCCTAAAGCTTTGGCGCCCGGCTCGCCAATTGGCAACGTAATTGTCGCGGGACAATTTAGCCTGGGCAACCACTTGGCCCCTGTTTGCGTCCTCCCCCAAATCCTAGTTCTGTACGCACATGGCCGAGTTCATTCCCGTTCCGCCGTTCGACCTCGTCGTCTTCGGCGCCACTGGCGATCTTTCGCTGCGCAAGCTCTTTCCGGCCCTGCTGCACCGTTTCCTCGACGGACAGATTCCGCCGCAATCCCGCATTATCGGCGCGGCGCGGTCCGATCTCGACACCGACGCGTTTCGCAGAATGGTAGAGGAGAGCCGCGGCAAGTTTGCGCCCGGCGCCTGCGTCGATGAGGCCAAATGCGCGGCGTTCATGAAGCACGTCGAGTATGTGCGTATCGACGGCTCGGCCCCGGCGAGCGAGTGGGGTCCGCTGCAGAAAGCGCTCCGCGACGGCAAGAATGCGCGCATCTTCTATCTGGCGACAGCGCCAAGCCTGTTCGTGACGATCGCGCAGCGCCTGGCGGAGGCGGAACTCGTTACGCCCGACGCGCGCATCGTGCTGGAAAAGCCCATCGGCCGCGATCTGGAGTCAGCGCGCGCGATCAATGACGGCGTCGGCGCCGTGTTCGACGAACAGCGCACGTTCCGGATCGATCATTATCTCGGCAAGGAGACGGTGCAGAATCTGCTCGTGCTGCGCTTTGCCAATATGCTGGTCGAACCGGTTTGGTCCCGGGCTACGATCGATCACGTTCAGATCACAGTGGCGGAAGAAATCGGCGTCGAGGGCAGGGGCGATTACTATGACAAATCCGGCGCGCTCCGGGACATGGTGCAAAACCATATTTTGCAGCTGCTTTGTCTCGTTGCGCTCGAATCGCCCAACTCGATGGACGCTGACGCCATTCGCACGGAGAAGCTGAAGGTGCTGTCGGCATTGCGTCGTATCGATGCGAAGGACGTCGGCGCGAGGACCGTGCGCGGGCAGTACAAGGCTGGCCTCGTCGATGGCCAGAAGGCGCCTGGCTACGCCGAAGAGATCGGCCGCGCGTCGAAAACAGAGACCTTCGTCGCCATAAAGGCGGACGTCGATAATTGGCGCTGGGCGGGCGTTCCCTTCTATCTACGCACCGGCAAGCGCATGAGCACGCGCCGCTCCGAGATCGTCGTGCAGTTCAAGGACACGCCGGTGCAAATGTTCGGCTCAGGGGCCGGCGCGCCCAACAAACTCGTGCTGCGTCTTCAGCCGGACGAAGGCGTGCGCCTCTGGCTCAACATGAAAGAGCCGGGACCGGGCGGTTTGCGCGTCAAGACGGCGCCGCTCGATCTTTCGTTCGCCGAGGAATTCGGCGGCGTCCGCTATCCCGACGCGTACGAGCGCTTGTTAATGGACGTCGTGCGCGGAAATCTTGCGCTTTTCATGCGCCGCGACGAAGTGCACGCCGCTTGGGATTGGGCGGACGATCTGCTGGCCGCCTGGGAAAGGGCGGGCGGCGATCCGTTCGCGTACGCAGCCGGCACAAACGGTCCCACGCAGTCGGCCGTGCTGCTTGATCGCGACGGCCGCGCCTGGTGGGATCCGGAGTAATGGCGGCGCTCAACACGACGATTGAAGCAGTCACCGAGCGCATTCGCACGCGTAGCGCCAAGCGGCGCCGGCGCTACCTCGATCTGATCGACGCGTATGATCCGACAACGCCAGCGCGTGCGAAGGTGGCTGAGCCGAACCAGGCGCACAATTCGGCGGGCTGCGCGCTGCATGAGAAAACCGAACTGCTCGGCTGTCGCTGGCCGGCGATCGGCATCATCACTGCGTACAACGACGTCATTTCCTCGCACAAACCGTATGAGGATTATCCCCCACTGATCCGCGACGCCGCACGCAAAGTGGGCGCAGTCGCGCAGGTCGCCGGCGGCGTGCCGGCCATGTGCGACGGCGTCACGCAAGGCTTCGTCGGCATGGAGCTGTCGCTGTTCTCGCGCGAAACCATCGCGCTGGCGACGGCGGTTTCGCTCTCGCACGCGACATTCGACGCTGCGCTGCTCCTAGGCATCTGCGACAAGATCGTGCCGGGTCTGATGATCGGCGCGCTGCGCTTTCCGTGGCTGCCGGTGATCCTCGTCCCCGGCGGACCGATGCCATCGGGCATTCCCAACAAGGAGAAGGCGCAGAAGCGGCAGCTTTTCGTGGAAGGCAAGATCAGCCGCGCCGAGCTGCTGGAAACGGAGGCACAATCCTACCACTCCGCCGGCACCTGCACCTTCTACGGCACCGCCAACTCCAACCAGATCATGATGGAGCTGATGGGCCTGCACGTGCCGGGCGCGGCGTTCGTTAATCCGTACACGCCGTTGCGCGAAGCGCTCACGGTGGCGGCGACGCAGCGTGCGGCGGCGATTACCGGTCTCGGCGACGATTATCGGCCGATCGGACGCGTTGTCGACGAGCGCGCAGTCGTCAACGCCATGGTCGGCCTCACCGCGACCGGGGGTTCGACCAATCACTTCATCCACCTACCTGCGATCGCGCGCGCGGCCGGCATCGAAATCAACTGGGATGATTTCGCGGACATCGCGCGCGTCACGCCGCTGCTGGCGCGCATGTATCCGAACGGCGCCGCCGACGTGAACCACTTCCACGCTGCCGGCGGCATGGCTTTCTTGACGCGCGAACTGCTCGGCCTTGGGCTTCTTCACGGCGGCATCGCCACCGTCGCTTCCGAAGGCATGCCGCAATACGCCCGCGAGCCATGGCTGAAGGACGGTGCGCTCGAATGGCGCGACGTCGATTCGCAGAGCGGCGATGAAAGCGTGCTGCGCCCGCGTGACAAGCCATTCATGGCGGAAGGCGGGCTGCGCGTGGTCACGGGTGGGTTAGGTCGCGCTGTTATCAAGACATCCGCCGTTGATGACGCGCACCGCATCGTGCAGGCGCCGGCGCGCGTGTTCGACAACCAGGGGCAAGTGCTCGCGGCTTTCAGCGACGGCGCACTCGACGGCGACGGCGTCATCGTCGTGCGCGGGCAGGGGCCGCGCGCGAATGGCATGCCGGAGCTGCACAAGCTCATGCCGGTGCTCGGCGCGCTGCAAGATCGCGGCTTCCGCGTCGCCCTGGTCACGGACGGGCGCATGTCCGGCGCATCGGGGAAAGTGCTCGCTGCGATCCACGTCATACCGGAAGCCGTGGCGGGCGGGCCGATTGCGAAGGTGCGCGACGGCGACATGGTGTTGGTGGACTCGATCGAAAACAGACTTGAGGTGACGTCGCCCGCGGATTGGGTCGAACGCGCGCCCTCGCAACTCGATCTCAGCGGCAATCAGCGCGATTACGGGCGGGAGCTGTTCCGCCTTTTCCGCCAAACAGCCAGCAGCGCCGAAGAGGGCGCCTCGCCGTTCCCGGATTACGACAGTGTTTAAGGGTTCGGACCGCGAGCCTTCAGGCTCGCCTTGCGCTTAAGCTTGCAACACGTGCGTGAGGGAAAGAAACTGCGAGCTGAAGGCTCGCGCTCCGCACTCATCACGCACCGCACTAATTTTCGTCCTCGCCCGTAAGGCGGCGCAGGAAGGCTTCGTCGCGCGGCGCCGGCGCAAAGCCCTCGCCGACGGAGATTTCCAGTTCGCGGTTGTAGTCGCCGCCCAACGGCACGGTGAGATGCTCGACCGTGCGGAACACGCTGAAGTCACCTGCGACAAAAGGCAGAAATCCCGGCCGCAAATGCACGACCAGTACGCGCCCGCCTTCTTCTGGGCGCATCGGATCGGTCGCTTCGGCGGAATTGTGCGCGTCTTCGTAGAGGCGCCACATGCGCAGGGGCGGCAACGGCGTGCCGGCGCGACGCGCGTGGCGCCAGTAATAGCTGAGTTCAAAAAAGGTCGAGCGGTCATCAACCATTACGGCGGTGAAGGGCGGCTCGCCTGGCTGCGTGATGGCGCGCACGGCAATCTGCTGCGCCGTCTCGTCCCAAGCGCGCGCGTTGCGCACGTTTTTGAACTGGTTGGA
>DASPMA010000469.1:0-7391 GCA_035627335.1 Binatia bacterium | reverse complement strand
GCTTGAGAGCGCAGCGCTTGCGTTGAACGAAGCGCTGGCCGCGGCAGGCTACGATCTCGGCGTTGCAGCAGTTGCGCTGTCGGGCGGCGGGGCAGGGCTGCGCGTCGTCACCGGCGCCTCGCACACCGTGCGCGGCGTTTCTGAACTCGAACTTGGCGGCGCCGGCCTCGGCGTCACGCTCGATCCGATCGACTCGGCCAGCTACGCAGACGATCCCATCGGCGCGCAGCGCGTTGCTGACCGCGCCGCGCGGGGCGCGGCTGTGACGGAGACAATTGCGTCAGCGTCCACGTTCGCCGCCCCCTCCGCTTCGACAGCCGGCTGGTTCCCGGGCCGCGCGTTCGACGTTGCTGTCGGCGGTGCGGCGAAAGTGGCGACGGCGTCGGCCGTTGCGACGGCAAGCGACGGCGCGGTTTATGTGCTGGCCGATGTCTCCGACGATTCCGCAACGACTGCGATCCGCGGCGCCCGCGACGTTGCGTTGTTCAAGTACGACTCCGCAGGCAAGCTCATCTTCACGCAGCAATTGGGCGCGGCGCAATCCGCAAGTGGGTTTGCGCTTGCCGTTTCCACCGATGGGAAAGTCGCTGTCGCCGGTTCTGTCGAAGGCACGCTAACCAACACCACCGCCAAAGGCGGTGCGGATTCGTTTGTCACGCTGTTCGAAGCAGATGGCACGGAGCTTTGGACCGCGCGCCGCGGCGCAACGTCGAATGACGAAGTCCGCGCGATGGCGTTCACCTCAGACGGCAAGCTGATCGTCGCCGGCAAGACGGAGTCCGCGCTAAGTGGTCAAGTCGCGGCGGGCGGGTGGGATGGCTACGTGCGCGGCTACTCGACAACAGGCAGCGAATTGTTCACCCGCCAATTCGGCACTGGCCGCGAAGATTCGGCAGCGGCGTTGATGGTCCGCGATGACGGCGCTGGCGGGTTCGAGATCGTCACCGGCGGCGTTGAAGACAATCGCGGCGTGCTGCGCCGCTTCACCTATTCCGAAAGCGCAGGTTTCAGCGTTGGAGCAACGCGCGACATCGGCTATTTCCATGGCGGCGCCATAAACGCGATCGCTGCGGACGGCGCGTCGCTCTATGTCGGCGGCGAAGTGGGCGCGGATCGTTTGACGGTCGGCGCCCCTGCGCGCGGGGCGGTGGCGGGCAAGGAAGGGTTTGTCGCGCGGCTGGATGCAGGACTGGTGTCGAATGCGCTCGACCGCACGACCTATGTCGGCTCGGCGCAAGACGATGCGGTACGGGCGATCAGGATTGTTGATGGGGAAATCTACGCGGCAGGCGTGACCGGCGGCGTCCTCGCCGGCTCAGGCGGCTCGGCGCTGAAGTCAGGCTTCCTCACGCGCCTGGGCGCCGACGGCGACATGGCCTGGACGCGCACGTTCACGTCGAGCGCCGGAGCTGTCGATTTCAAGGGGCTTGCCGTCGATACGAACGGCGCCTCGCCGCTCGACATTCTCGGCCTGCCGCGTGGCGCGATCGCTGCCGCCAATTCGGCGCCGCTTGTAGATCGAACCGCATTGCGTGTCGGCGATGAACTCCGCATCGGCGTCGATGGGCGCAGGCTGACGACGATCCGCTTCGACGCCGACGACACGCTTTCAAGTCTCGTCACCACGATCAACCGCGCCATCGGCGCGGCGGGCCGCGCGCGGATCGTGAAGCAGGACGGCATCGAGCGCATCGAGATCAGCGCGCGCGACGGTCAGGCGGTCCGCATCGAAGCGGGGCGTGACGGCCGCAATGCGCTGCCCGCTCTCGGCTTCGCCGAAGGCGTCGTCACCAAGAGCGAAGCGGCGCGCGGCGGTTTGCGCACGTTTGGTCTCGGACTGATCGCGTCCGAACTCAAGATCGACACGCCGGACGCCATCGTTCGCAGCAAGGCTGAACTCTCAGCCGCTGTATCGATCGTGCGCCAAGCTTATGAGAAACTGCTAAACCCGAACGCCAAAGAGCAAACCGAAGAAGAAAAAGCGCTCGAAGCGCGCCGCCAAGCCGCGGGCGCCGCCCCGGAATACTACGCGCAGCAGCTGGCGAATTATCAGGCCGCGCTGGCGCGGTTGGGTGGTGGATAAACATCGGCGCTCCGGGCTTCCATCCCCGTTCGCACCGGGCTAGAAGCCCGCTTCCGTTCGGACTGCCGCGGTAGCTCAGTGGTAGAGCGCACCCTTGGTAAGGGTGAGGTCGAGAGTTCAATCCTCTCCCGTGGCACCAGCACCTTCAGGCGGCGGCGCGACCGAGCCGCCGCAGGCCTGGCGTACGATGCGCCAATCCCGCTCGCTGAGCGATGGCTGCAGGCCCTGACGCGAACGGGCCCGCGCGGCGGCGGCCCGAGCTGGAGTCGCGGGGTGGCTTGAAAGCAGCGTCGGAATTTCGCCGCCTTCTGTTTCGGCGACATCCCGGAAGCGCTCGAACATGCGCGCGAGCCCGCCTGTGTCGATGCCGGCGGCGTCGAGGTAATCGAGGCCGCGCGCGTCCGCTTCTTCTTCATCGCCGCGGCTGTAGCGTAGGCCGGCGAGATTGACGGACGCCACCGCGATGGCTTGTCCCGCGCCCGCGCCGCCGAAAACGACATCGAAGAAAATGCCCGCCCCCATCTGGCGGACGATATTTGTCATCACGTGATTGCGCTCGATGTGCGCGATCTCGTGCGCGAGGACGCCGGTGAGTTCGTCGGGATGTCCAGCGAGCTGGATCAGGTCGTCGGTAACGATGATGGAATGGTCCGGCAGCGCGAAAGCGTTCGGGAATGGCGCATCGACGATGGTGATCCAGATGTCGTCGCGGTGCGGGACCTCGGATGCGGTCATGATGCGGTGCGCCAAGTCGTTCAGGATGCGCGCGGCTTCGTCGCTGTCGTCGCAATAGTTGGTGAATGCGTCCACTTGCGACCAGGAGATGTCGGCGATCTGCGTACGATAGGGCGCGGGCATGATGCTCGCGATGGGCCGGGCGCTAAGCGGGATGCCGACCAGGAACACGGCAGCCAAGCTCCAGGCCGCGGCGATCACGCCAATAACGACGCGCGGCCGCTCGACGCCCTGCGCGCCGTCCGTGAAGAGCTCCGGCGCGGCCGCCTTCAGGTCTTGCTTAGCTTCGGCCTCGAACATCAGCCGTTCGCCGGTCTCGGGCCGGCGCTTCAGGACAATGCGGCCATTGCCGTCGTCGGCGCGCGCGAGTTCCGCGTAGGGCCACACGTGCGCCGTTTCGCCGACGCGGATCGTGATCGCGTCGGCGCCAAGTTCGCATCGCGCCTCATGCATCACGGCGGCGCGGCCATCGCCATAGCGCGCGAACATCAAATGACCCCCACGCCCATGTCGAGATCGAAGGCGTCGCCCAAGCTCTCCCCGGCGCGCGGCCCTTCGATGACGGGCTGGCCGATCTCGGCGAATTTCGGCGAGCCAATGATCTCGAGCCGGTTCATGACGTAACGAATTTGCAGGAAGCCGCCCGCGGGCGCCAAAAGGGTGAGCGAGAGGATGGTGACGAGCCAGCCGGCGAGGGTCACGAAGAAAAGCGAAATCGTCTTTGCCTTCAGCCGGAAACGCGCCCCGTCAATGGAGATGAGGCTGGCGATGCGGTTCAGCGCCGCGGCGTTGTATGGCGCCCACACTACGAGCCACAAGAACAAGCCGACGACGATCATCGCCACGACGGATGCCGCAGAATACATGCCGTAGGTCATCGGATTTTCGGGATCAAACTCAATGCCGGCGATGGTCATCAGATACGTGCTAAGGAAACCAACGCCAATCGGCACGCCGAACACGATGATGACTGTGCCGATCCAGCCAAGCGCGAATGGTCCCCACAAACCCTTCTGCGGAGAGTCGTCGTCGTTGACGAATTCGAACGGCTGATCACCGAAGCGCGTGTTCTCCCACATTAGCCGCGCCTTGTTCATGCGCGCGGCGGGCGTGTACCAGCCGAGCGACAAGACCTGCAGCACCCACCAGCCCCATGAAGCAAACGCAAAGCCCCACGCCGATCCGGCAAGCCCCATGCGGATGCCGCGCCAGCGCGTGCGCGACAGCTGGTACCGGCGCATCCAGTAGCGCGCAGCCGCCACAAGCGGCACGAAGATCACCCAGAAGCCAAAGCCGAGCCACGCCGCCGTGACCGGGTTCATCACCAAGGGCGCGATGTAGGCAACGAACACCCACGGCAGAAAGAATGTCGGCAGCGCGATCAGGAAGCCGCGCACCAACTCCCAGGCGCTTCCCGTGTATTCAAGTGGATCGCCCATGACCCAGGCGCGTGACCAAAGCCGGCGGCGCATCGAGGTGCGCGCCCAGAAACGGTAAAGTGTGAGCGTGACGACCGTGAGGAACGCATTCTTCAGCGCGAGCCCAAGCACGTTGAAGAATTTGCCCGTATGACTGAAAGGTTGCGTGTCTACCGCTTCGACCGTCATCTTGTCCCCGCATTGAAGACTAACCGTCCTGCTCCATCCGGTCGATGCTCGATATGAGTAAACAGCCCCCGCCGAAGAACTCCCGCGAGCAGCGCCTGGCCGAGGCCCTCAAACGGAACATCGCCCGGCGCAAGGCGGCTCAGAAGCCGGACAAGAAAGGCTAATCAGCCAAGCGCCGGTGAGGCGAACGGGTTCGCTCCCACGCCTTGCTAGGGCCTCCAACGCACCCCATAACCGCCCCCGGCGGGCGGAAGGGGCCGGCGAAAGAGAAGCATGGACCGTATAGTCATCACAGGCGGGGCGCCGCTCAACGGAACTATCCCGATCTATGGGGCGAAGAACTCAGCGCTGAAGCTGCAAGCGGCGGCGCTTTTGTCGGCCGAGCCGCTGATGCTCGAAAACATGCCCGACCTAGCCGACACCCGCTTCATGGCGCAGCTCTTAAAGTCGCTGGGCGTCGAGATCACCTGGATCAAGGAAACGCGCACTATCCGTATGCACGCGGCGGAGATCCAGTCGACCATCGCGCCGTACGACCAGGTGCGGAAGATGCGCGCGTCTTTCAACGTGCTTGGGCCGCTGCTGGCGCGCGTTGGGCACGCGACTGTGTCACTGCCAGGCGGATGCGCGATTGGCGCACGGCCGGTGGATTTGCATTTGAAGGCGTTCGAGGCGATGGGGGCTGATATCGTCATCGAGCAGGGTTACGTGAAAGCGGCGGCGCTGCGCGGTCTGAAGGGCGCGACAATCGAGTTTCCGTTCGTGTCCGTTGGCGCGACCGAACACGCGATGCTGGCGGCCGTGCTCGCCAAAGGCGAGACCGTGCTCAGGAACGCGGCGCGCGAACCGGAAATCGCCGATCTCGCCGATTGTCTCAACGCAATGGGCGCCAAGGTGGAGGGCGCTGGCTCGAGCGAAATTCACATTCAGGGTGTGGCGTCACTCAAGGGCGCGACACACAAAGTGGTGGCCGACCGCATTGAAGCAGGCACGTTTGCCTGCGCGGTTGCGGCGACCGGTGGAAACGTGCTTCTCGCAGGCGCCCGCTTCGAGCACCTCGGCGCGCTTATCAAGCTGCTGCGCGACGCGGATGTGAGCGTTGCCGCCGAGGGCCGGGGGTTACGCGTTGTGCGCAAGAAGAGCGGCCGGATCAAAGCCGCGGACATCAACACCGAACCATTCCCCGGCTTTCCGACCGACTTGCAGGCGCAGGCGATGGCGCTGTTGTGCACAGCCGAAGGCGTGTCGCGCATTCGCGAGACGATTTTCGAGAACCGGTTCATGCACGCGCCGGAATTATCGCGTCTCGGCGCGCAAATCGCGGTGCATGGGAATGAAGCGGTTGTCACCGGGGTGCCCAAACTCGTCGGCGCGCCGGTGATGGCGACGGATTTACGCGCGTCGGTGAGCCTCGTGGTCGCCGGCCTCGCCGCTGAGGGTGAGACGACGGTAAACCGCGTCTATCATCTCGATCGCGGCTTCGAAAATCTGGAAGCCAAGCTCGCGGCGTGCGGGGCGCAGATCAAGCGCGCCAGGGAAGAAGAATACGCATGAGCGGCATGCTGAAATTGATGGCCGAGGACGCTGCCGACCTCGACATCATCGCAGCCGCCGCCCAGGATGCGCTCCTGCGCGTTGGCGATGTTTCATACGACAAGAAAGCACGCCGGTTCGCGGTGCTGATCAACCGTTTCCGCTGGGAACAAGCCGGCGAGAAGGGCCCGTTCGAGCGCGTGCGTTCGGCGCTGTCCTTCGAAAGCGTGCTGGCTGTGAAAAGCCGCAAGGTGCGCTTCGATGCGCCGGACGCGGTGGCCTCGCTGCTCTCCATTACCTTCACGCCGGACATCGAGCCCCCGGGAGGCAATCTGCGGCTCGTGTTCGCCGGCGGCGGCGAAATCGCGCTCGAAGTGGAGTGCCTCGACGCCCTGCTCATGGACATGGGCGCCGCCTGGCGAACCCCGCGCCGGCCCGATCACGAGAAGGCGTGATGGCGTTGGAATCTTGGACCGCCGGCGCCCTCGCCGGCGGTTTTGGTGAAGTTGAAACAGTGTCCGCCGGCGAGACGCCGGCGGTCCAAGAGAGCTTGCGGTGAGCAACGAGCGCAACAAGCTTCTTGATGTCACGCTCGACGAAGCGTCCCTGGCGCCCGCGTCTGCCAACGCCGAGCATGAACGACGCATCGCATTGTTCGATTTGAAGGAAGCCAATAGTTTCGAAGTTGGCGGCGAGGACCGCGGTCCCTACCTGCTCGCGCTCTCCCTCAACGAAGGCCGGCTTGCACTCGATGTAAGCAGTGAGCAGGGCGAGCGCGTCTGTCTGCATCACGTCGCGATGTCTTCGCTGCGCAAGCTGATCAAAGACTACACGCTTATCTGCGACAGCTATCACAATGCGATCCGGACCGCCTCGCCCAGCCAGATCGAGGCGATAGATATGGGCCGGCGCGGCCTGCACAACGAAGCGGCCGAAGTGCTGAGCGAGGCACTGGGCGACAAGATCAAGGTCGACATTGAGACGGCGCGCCGTTTGTTCACGCTGGTGTGCGCCCTGCACGTGCGAGGCTGACGCGCCATGGACGGGGCGGTGAAGAGCGTGCTGTTCGCTTGCACGCACAACGCCATCCGCTCGCCCATGGCCGCGGGGCTGATGCGCCTGCGCTTTGGTCCGCTGATGCGTGTGGACTGCGTCGGCGTGCGCCCGCACGAGGAAGTCTCGTCCATGGCGGCGTTCGTGATGGACGAGTTGGGCGGTGACATTTTTAAGCATCGCCCCAAGGGTTTCGACGCGTTTGTCGAGAACGAGGATGGGCCCTTCGACCTCATCGTTTCGCTCAGCCCGGAAGCGCATCACCAAGCCCTGGGCCGCATCCCGGACCTGGGTCTAGCCGCAGAGTATTGGCCGACTTTTGATCCCTCCCTGGCTGAAGGATCGCGCGAGCAAATTTTGCTGGAATACCGGACCGTCCG
>DASPMA010000468.1:0-2225 GCA_035627335.1 Binatia bacterium | reverse complement strand
AAGAGACGCCAAGCTCTCCGCTCGTTCAAAACACTGCTTTCTGTCAGCGATCTGGACCGGGCGCTGAACACCAGCGCGCCTGCATCGATCGATCCGCACCGCGTGTTTCCAATGCGCGACCTCGTCGTGCTGTACCTTGCCTACTTGTTGGCCGCGACGGACCGGGCTGTGCGCGCCGATCCGGTGCTGTCAGAGGCGAGCGCGATCGAACGGCGCTATGCGGCGCCGGCTTGGCGGAGCGGCGACAGCGGCGGGCTGCATAATTCCGTAGTGCGCCTGTTCGGGGAGGCCGAAGCGTTCCGTGCGGCGGTAGGCGAGAAAATTCTCGCGGCCCAGGGCCTGGGTTTGAAGGCCGTGAAGGACGCGATTCCTGGCGCCCTCGCAAACCCGCGCGCCATTCAAATGGGCCTGGTCTTCGAGGCCACGGCGGCCGCGGCCTATACCTCGATCGGACTGGAAGAGAGCGCCTCGCACATGGTCGTGGTCGACATGGGCGCCGGCACGACCGACATCGCCGCGATCGCCCGGAGCGGCGGGCGCATGGAAGAATTGCCCCAGGCGCGCGTCACGCTGAAGCAGGCGGGCGATTTCGTGGATCGGATCGTCGCCAATATCGTCCTTGACGCGAACTCCTGGGCGCGCGGGCCCGAACAGCAAACAATGCTGTGGCGGCTGCTGATGCGGCACATGCGCGATATCAAGGAGAGCCTCTATGCCGACGGCAGAGCGATGCTGCGCCACGAAGGCCGTACAATCTCGCTTTCCATGCGCGATGTGGAGAAAGACCGGGACTTCAAGGCGTTCATGAAGGACCTGCAGCGCGCCTTCGATGAGAGCATGGAGGCCGTGCGAGACTCGGCAAATGAGCGCAAACGGCGCGGCGTCCAGACTGTCGCCGTTGGCGGCGGCGCCAACGCCCCGTTCATCCAGGCGCTGCTGACGCGAAAGCCGCCACGCTCCAGCAAACTCGTTATCGAACCGCGGCCGGCGACGCCGGAATGGGCGTTCGCGCCGGAATTCCGCGGCAATCTCGCGCCGGTGTTTCCCCAGCTCTCGATCGCGATCGGCGGGGCCCTGGCGCCTGATACGATGCTGGCGGCGCGGCCCGAACTTAGTCCGGCCGCAGCCGGCCGAAGCGGTATCCCTGCGGCACCCGATTGACATAGACGCCCGTCGCGCCCGGGTTGCGGCGCAGAGTTCGCATCGTGTGGCGAATGGCGCCGATCGGCGTCTGATCCCAGACGGCGACGATCACGCTGCGCTGGGCAAGGCGCGCAACCATCGGACCTTCAGCGCTGCCGAGCGCCGGCGAGCAATCCAGAACGACAAAATCGTACGCTTCCCGAAGGTGATTCAGCAGCGACGGAAAGCCGGCGTGCCCGATCAAGGTACGCCAAGGGGAGAGCGGCTTGGCCGCGGGCATGAAGTTCAGGCCGGTTTCGTGCTCCTCTTCCACGTAGTCGCGCCAGAACTCGGGCCGCTCGCACGCTTCCAGCACGCCCAGTTCCGGCGCGAGGCCGAAGCCGCGCGTCAGACTGCGCCGGCGCAGATCGCAATCCACGACGATGACCGAGCGGCCCTGCTGGCTTGCGCTGGCGGCGACGCAAAGGGCGGAGGTCGTGGCCCCCTCGCCAGCATAAGAACCGATGAAAGCGACGACGCCGTCAGTGGCGACATTGCCCTGGAGATCGCGGAACGCCGTGGCGAAGGGCGAGGCCGCGTCGTTGGTCACGCAGCCGAAGGGCGAACGCTGGTCTGGCGGTAACTGGCGAAGCGCGCGGGCCGACAACTCAGGCGCCGCGCCAAGAATTGTGTAACCGCGGTTCTTTCCCAGACTGGAGACTGACGTGATCGTATTGCGGCCCAGTTCGCGCAAGATCCCAAGGAGCACGGCCGCACCTGCGCCCAAGCCGACATAGAATGCGATCATGCTGGGGATAAGCCGCGCGCCGCCCGCGGTGTGAAACCACAGACCGAACGCGGAAAAAGCGGTCGCAAGGATCGCGACAAAGAGCCATTGCCTGGACGCGCCGCGGGCAAGACGCGCCCGAAGGAGGGCGCCGGCGCCGGGGCCGCCTTTGCGCTTGCGCTGGGGCGTGCGCCGAAGGCCGTCCACCTGATGAGAGCGCTCGCTTGCCACGGGGGACGTCAACGTGCGTTTCTCCTCGGCGGCGCCGCTTGTACGCTCATTACAAGGTCCGAACGCGCCCCCCGCGCCTCGCGTA
>DASPMA010000467.1:0-4780 GCA_035627335.1 Binatia bacterium | reverse complement strand
GGTTGATTTCGCCGTCGCGCGGCTCGGGCGCGCTGCCGCAGACGATGGCGAGATAGGTTTTCTCGACGTCGCGGCCCGCGAAGGCCTCGGAGAGCTGCGCGGCGGCGGGCTTGGTGCGCGCGGCGACGATGACGCCGGAGGTCTCGCGGTCGAGGCGATGCACGAGGCGCGGGCGCTTGCCGTTGGGCTTGGCGAATGCGGCGAGCAGGTCTTCGAGACTGCGCGTGACACCGGAGCCACCCTGCACGGCGAGGCCGGAGGGTTTGTTGAAGACGAGGATGTGCGCGTCTTCATGAATGAGGAAGGCGCGGGCATCCTCGCTCATGTGAGCAGGGTCAGGGTTTCTGTCATCAGCGGGCCGATTTCGGTGTTGAGCACGAGATCGGCGTAGCGGTCGAGTTCGGTGGGCTCGCGGTTGACGATGACGAGCTTGGCGCCGTGGCGCTTGGCTTCGATCGGCAAACCGGCGGCGGGATAAACGACGAGCGAGGAGCCGAGCACGAGGAAGAGATCGCAGGCGCGTGATTCTTCCGTGGCGCGGATCATTTCTGCTTCAGGCATGGATTGGCCGAATGAAATGGTCGCGGTTTTGAGGAGACCCGCGCAATAGAAGCAGACGATCTCTTCGCCGCGTTCGTAAGGTAGTTGCAGGTCTTCCAGTTCGTGGCGTTTGCCGCAATCGAGGCACTTTGCGTACGAGGCGTTGCCGTGGAGTTCGATAATCTTATCGGCGGGCGCGCCGGAGTCCTGGTGTAGATTGTCGACGTTCTGCGTGATGATGGCGCTGACTTTGCCCTGTTCTACGAGAGCGGCGACGGCGCCGTGGCCGGCGTTAGGCGACGCGCCGGTCCAGCCGGCTGTCTTGTTGAAGACCCGCGTCCACGCTTCGCGCCGCACACTTGGCGAAGCGACGAAGTCCTGGAACATGATGGGCTTCATCTTGCTCCAGACGCCGCCCGGTGAGCGGAAATCCGGGATGCCGCTTTCGGTGGAAATGCCGGCGCCGGTGAAGACGACGGCGCGGCGGGAGGCGTTGAGATAGCGCGCGAGCGCGGCGGCCGCGTTGTTTAGGTTCACGCCTTGCTCACTTCGGCGGCGAAGGCGTCGGCGAAGGCGCCGAGCTTTTCCCAGTCGGTCATTTCCCAGTCCCGACTGGTATCGATCGGCGCGCCACGCTCCTTGGCGATGCGCTTCATGATCATGCGTTTAAAAAAGTCGTATTGAGAGTAACGAAACGCGCCGGCGACGTGCTCAATGCGTTGTGGCCGCCACCCCGCTTGGTCGAAAAACTCATCGAGACATTTCTCAAGTCCGCGCCAATCATCCTCATCGGTTCCGGCGGCGGAAAGCGATACGCTAAGGAAAACGTTCGGCCTAGAAGACAAGCGCGGAGCGTTCTTCGCCACTAGGCGCAGCACCGACTTCTGGAAGCCGCCGGCGTGCAACGACGCCGCGACTATGGCCGCGTCGAAACGGGGCAATGCCGCGTCATGGTCGGCGTCCGCCGCATCCACCAGGGTCGCCGTGAGCCGATTATCCCTGAGGCGATCGGCGACGAACGCGGCGATCTTGCGGGTCTGACCCTCATGCGTCCCGTAGAGGATAAGCACGTGCATCGTCACGAGCGGTCTCGCTCCTCCCTAAGCTCGGCCCAGTGTTCGAGCCTCTCCTTGATCTCGCGTTCGCGGCCGCGGCCTTCGGGGTCGTAGAACTTTTGCCGCTCCATTTCGTCGGGAAAATAGTTCTGGCCGGAGAAGCCTTCTTCCGCGTCATGGTCGTAGGCGTAGCCTTTGCCGTAGCCGAGATCCTTCATCAGCTTGGTCGGCGCGTTGCGGATGTGCATGGGCGGGCCGAGCGCGCCTGTTGCTTGCGCCGCGCGTTTGGCCGCGCCATAGGCGACATAAGTGGCATTCGACTTTGGCGCGGTGGCGAGGTGAATCACGGCTTGAGCCAAATGCACTTCGCACTCCGGCTGCCCAAGAAAATCCACTGCGTCCTTGGCGGCGAGGCAGATCATCAAGGCCGTCGGGTCGGCGAGGCCGATGTCTTCGGAGGCCGCGCGCACCAGGCGGCGCGCGAGGTAAAGCGGCTGTTCGCCGCCCGCTAGCATGCGCGCGAGCCAGTAGAGCGCCGCGTCGGGGTCAGAGCCGCGGATGGATTTGTGTAGCGCGGAGATGAGATTGTAGTGCTCCTCGCGGTCCTTGTCGTACGCGGGCGCGCGCTTTTGCAGGAGTTCGCCGAGCGCTTCGGCGTCGAGCGGCGCGGCGGCCTTGAGCGCGAAGAGTTCGTCGGCGAGCGTGAGCAGATAGCGGCCGTCGCCATCGGCAAGATTGGCGAGCGCGATGCGCGCGTCTTCGGTGAGCGGGAGCTTGCGGCCGAGCAGCGCTTCGGCGCGCTGCAGCAATTGTTCGAGCGCGTCGTCATCGAGGCGCTTGAGCACGAACACTTGCGCGCGGGAGAGAAGCGCGGCGTTGATCTCGAAGCTGGGGTTCTCGGTGGTGGCGCCGACGAGCGTGACGACGCCCTGCTCCACGTACGGCAGGAAGCCGTCCTGCTGGGCGCGGTTGAAACGGTGGATTTCGTCGACGAACAGCAGCGTGCCTTTGCCGGACGCGCGCCGGCCGCGCGCTGTCTCGAAAGCCTTCTTCAGATCGGCGACGCCCGAGAAGACAGCGCTGATCTGCTGAAACTCGAGCCCGGTTTCTTCGGCAAGCAAGCGTGCAATGGTCGTCTTGCCGGTGCCGGGCGGACCCCAGAGGATCATGGAGGCGAGCCGCTTTTGCGCGACCATGCGGCCAATGGGGCCTTCCGCGCGCAGCAGATGATGCTGACCGACGACCTCTTCGAGCTTCTTTGGCCGCAGGCGTTCGGCCAGCGGCGTGGGCGCGCCCTGGTCTAAACCTGCGGCTTCAAAGAGGTCGGACATGGCTTATAGATAGCGTTCCGCAAGGGAGAGAAACATGGCTGAAGCGACATCTGCGATCCCGGTCGGCGTTTATCCGTACCTCAAGGTCAAAGGCGGCAAGGCGGCGATCGACTTCTACACGCGCGCGTTCGGCGCGACGGAGGAGTACCGGGCCTACGGCCAGGACGGCGAGCGCATCATGCACGCGCGCTTCCGGGTCAATGGCGGCGCCATCCTGTTGTCGGACGATTTCCCTGAATTTCGCGGCGGGACGGAATCGCCGCCGCCGGATGGCGTGACGATCCATCTGGAAGTCGACAATGCGGACCGCTGGTGGGACCGGGCGGTATCAGCCGGCGCGACCATCGTGATGCCGCTGGCGGATCAGTTCTGGGGCGACCGCTACGGGCAAGTGAAGGACCCGTTCGGGCACATGTGGTCCATCGGCGCGCCAGTTAAGAAGTGAGTGGTCGGTAGGGAGTAGTCAGTAGCTTTGCGCCCACTGACTAATGACCATTCACGACTGACTTAGAACCGAATTTCCGCGCGCTGACCTCCGCGCTCGACGCCGATCGTCCACGAGTTGGACTGGGCCATGGCGCGGTCGAGTTGGGCGGCGTCGCGGATCGTCGCGCCGTTCACGGCGTCGATGATGTCGCCAGGCCGGAAGCCGATGCGCGCGGCGACGCCCCGGCGATCCAGCTCCTGGATAAAGACACCGGTCTTGAACGGATCGAGACCCGAAGCTTCGGCGGTGGCAGGCGTAAGCGTGACGACGCGTGCGCCGGACAGCGGATGGCGGCCGGAGAGTTCGCGCGCTTGCGGGGCGCCGCCGGGCGGCGCTTCGGCGCTGGCCGTCAACGTGATCTGGCGGCCGCCGCGCAGCACCGTGAGCGGCACGCGCGAACCGGGACGCTGCGTCGCGAACTGGTAGCGCACGCCGCCGCTATCGCGCACATCGACGCCCGCCACGGAGAGAATGACGTCGCCGTCGCGCAAGCCTGCGCGCTCGCCCGCGGAGCGCGGATAGAGCCCGGTGACGAGGACGCCCTCCGGTCGCGCCAAACCGAGCTCGCGCGCGCGTTCTTGCGTGACAGCTTCGACTTGAGCGCCGAGCCACGGCCTCACGACCGTGCGGCCCCCGGTTTCGGCGGATTCAACGACGCGGCGCACCATTTCGGCAGGAATGGCGAAGCCAATGCCGTTCGAGCCGCCGGTTTCGGAGAAGATCGCGCTGTTTATGCCAACCAGTTGCCCGTTCATGTCGACAAGCGCGCCGCCTGAATTGCCGCGGTTCACCGCGGCGTCGGTCTGGATAAAGAACGCATAATCGGAAATGCCGACATCGGTGCGCGCGAGCGCGGAGATGATTCCGCTGGTGACAGTTTGTTCGAGGCCGTACGGGTTTCCGATAGCGAGCACGAGATCGCCGACTTGGGCGTCAGCGGTATTGGCGTAGGGGAGCGTCGGCAGCCCGCTGGCTCGGATGCGCAGCACGGCGAGATCCACGCGCGGATCGGCGAGCAGGAGTTCGGCGTCGAATTCGCGGCGGTCGGCGAGCACGACTTTGAGCGCTTGCGCGCCTTCGATGACGTGGTTGTTGGTGACGATCACGCCGTCGCTGCGCACGATCACGCCGGAGCCGAGCGATTGCTGGATGCGCGGCGCGCTGAAGCGGCCGAAGAACGGGTCGCGCGACATGCTGCGCACAACACGTTGGGCGTAGACATTCACGACCGCGGGCGACGCGCGTGTGACGACCGGCGCGAACGAGAGTTGCATCTCCGCGCGACTGGAGGGCGCAGCGCGTGTTGGCCCAGCTTGCGCAAGGATCAGGTGCGCGTCGGATTGCGCCGCCGGCGGCGCCCGCGTCGG
>DASPMA010000466.1:0-5153 GCA_035627335.1 Binatia bacterium | reverse complement strand
GCAGCCGGCGGGGCTCGAATGGTTCTTGCCGCTCTTCTATCTGAAGCTGCTTGTGAGCCACCTTCCGGCTGATCCGAAGCGCTAGCTCTTCGCCAGCTCGACGATGCGGATGTGCAATTCCTTAAGCTGCTTGGGCGTCACTTCGCCCGGCGCGTTCATCATCAGGTCCTGGGCCTGCTGGTTGAACGGGAAGACGATGACTTCGCGGATGTTGTCGACGCCGGCAAGCAGCATGACGATCCGGTCCACGCCCGGCGCTGAGCCGCCGTGGGGCGGCGCGCCGTAGCGGAATGCGTTCAGCATGCCGCCGAACTTTTCTTCCACGACCTCGCGGCCATAGCCGGCGATCTCGAACGCCTTGATCATGATTTCCGGCTTGTGGTTCCGGATCGCGCCTGAGCTGAGCTCCACGCCGTTGCAGACGATGTCGTACTGGAACGCCGTGATCTTTTCGATCGTGGCGCGATCGCTGGGATCAAGCGCCAAGAACTTCGCGTGGTCGTAGTTCGGCATCGAGAACGGGTTGTGCGAGAAGTCTATTCGCTTCTCTTCCTCGCTCCACTCGTACATCGGGAAGTCCACGATCCAGCAGAACGCGAACTGTTCCTTGTCGAAGAGGTTCAGTTCATCGGCGACCTTGTTCCGAGCCAGACCCGCGAACTTGTAGAAGATGCCCGGATCGCCAGCGACGAAGAATGCCGCGTCGCCGACTTTCAGCCCAAGCTGTTGACGCAGCGCTTCAGTTCTTTCCGGGCCGACATTCTTGGCGATCGGGCCGGCAGCGCCGTCCTCGCCTTCGCGCCAGAAGATGTTGCCGAGACCCGGCTGCCCTTCGCTCTGCGCCCAGGCGTTCATGCGATCGGTGAAGGCGCGGTTGCCGCCTGTCGGCGCCGGGATCGCCCACACGGCGGCGCCGGGCTTTTCTAGAATGCGCGCGAACAGGCCGAAGCCGCCGCCGCGGAAATGTTCGCTGACGTCTTGCAGGATAAGCGGATTGCGCAGGTCGGGCTTGTCGGAACCGTACTTGGAGACTGCTTCCGCAAACGGGATGCGCGGGAATGTGCCGGCCTTCGTGACGCGCTTGCCCTGCCCGAATTCCTCGAACACGCCGGCCAGCACCGGCTCGATAGCGTTGAACACGTCTTCCTGCGTGACGAAGCTCATCTCGAAATCGAGCTGGTAGAACTCGCCCGGCGACCGGTCGGCGCGGGCGTCTTCGTCACGGAAGCACGGCGCGATCTGGAAATACTTGTCGAACCCCGCCACCATCAAGAGCTGCTTGAACTGCTGCGGGGCCTGCGGCAGCGCGTAGAACTTGCCGGGGTGCAGGCGGGACGGGACGAGGAAGTCGCGCGCTCCTTCGGGCGAAGAGGCCGTCAGGATCGGCGTTTGAAATTCGGTGAAGCCCTGATCGATCATGCGCCGGCGCAGTGACGCGATCACTTGGCTGCGCAGCAGAATGGAGCGGTGCAGCTTTTCGCGGCGGAGATCGAGGAAGCGGTACTTAAGGCGGATGTCCTCCGGATAATCCGGCTCGCCGAACACAGGCAGCGGCAGCTCCTCCGCCGCGCCGAGCACTTCAATCGCAGACGCCTGCACTTCTATCCCGCCGGTCGGCAGGTTCGGGTTACGGGTCTCGGGCGTTCGCTCGACAACCTTGCCGTCGACCTGGATCACGCTTTCGGCGCGCACTTTCTCCGCCGCGGCAAAGGCGGGAGAGGACGGCGCGATGACGATCTGGGTCAGTCCGAAATTGTCCCGCAGGTCGATGAACAACAGCCCGCCATGGTCGCGCTTGCGATGCACCCAGCCCGACAGGCGCACGGCACGGCCGGCGTCCGACGGCCTGAGCTGGCCGCAGGTGTGGGAACGGTAGGCGTGCATGCGGAACTCCGAGTCGAAAGGGATGCGAATTTCGCGCGACAGGCGCACGCGCGCGCGAGACTTGTCAAGGCGCGCGAGGCCCCGGCAGAACAGCCCTCCCAATGTGCAACCTCTATTCCATGACCAAATCGCGCGAGGCGCTGACGGCCTACGTCCGCGCCATGCGCGACCGGACGGCGAACCAGCCGCCTCTGCCAGCGATCTTCCCGGATCAGCTCGCCCCGGTCGCCGCCACCTCCAAAGAGGGCAAACGCGAGGTGGTGACGATGCGCTGGGGTTTTCCGCCCGCCGGAGGGGGCAAGCGTCCGGTGACGAACGTGCGCAATCTCAACTCGAACTATTGGCGCGGCTGGCTCGAGCAGCCGCGTTTCCGCTGCGTCGTACCCGCCACCAGTTTCGTTGAGTACACCGATACGCAGCCCAAGGTGGCGCACTGGTTCGCACTCGACGACGATCGCCCGCTCTTTTGCTTTGCCGGAATCTGGCGGCCCTGGACCGGTGTGCGCGGCAAGGAGGAAGGCACGCACCTCCTCTATGCGATCCTTACAACCGAGCCGAACGCCTTGACCGGCCCGATTCACGGCGAGGCCATGCCGGTGATGCTCACAGGCGATGAAATCGAAACCTGGCTCGAAGCGCCGACCGAGGAAGCCGTGAACCTAGTGCGACCCTACCCGGCGGAAAAAATGAAAATCGTCCTCTCCGGCCCGCGCGAGGACATCATTGCCGGGTGAAGCCGGTCCATCGGCCTGCTAGAACCCGCCCCGGAGAGCTGTGTGTGAGCGAGGAACTCGGGGACCGCAAGCTGGCGGCGATCATGGCGATCGACCTCGTCGGCTATTCCGCCTTGAGCGAGACTGACGAGGCGGAAGCCGCCTCGACCGTCGCGCGCCTGCGCGCCGCGCTCGATCAAGTCGCGCGTACGCAAGGCGGGCGCATCTTCAACACGGCCGGCGACGGCTTCATGCTCGAATTTCCGAGCGCCTCCGGAGCACTTGCAGCAGCGGAGTTGCTCTGGGGCGGCGTCGATCGGCGCAGCGTGCGCGTCGGCGTGCATGTCGGCGACGTGCTGATCGCGCAAGACGGCGATCTGCTGGGCCACAGCGTCAATGTCGCGGCGCGCTTGCAGCAGGTAGCGCAACCCGGCGCAGTGCTTGTGTCGACCGACGTGCAGCGCGCCGTGCGCGGGGCGCTGGCGCGGCGGCTGCATTCGGCGGGGTCGGTGCAACTCGACAAGATGAGTGAGACGATCGATATCTTCACGCTGGAGATGATCCCGGCCGCGGCTTCGCGCGGACGCAGGCCCGAACACGTTCTCGTCGTGCTGCCGTTCGACAACGAAAGCGAGCACAGCGAGATGAACTATTTCTCGGACGGGGTCGCCGACGAGATCATTTCGACACTGCTGCGCCAATCCAAACTCAAGGTTATCGGGCGCACCTCCGCCTTCCAGTTTCGCGGCGAGCGCAAACGCGAAGCCGCCGCGGCGCTGCGCGCCACGCACGTGTTGGACGGCGCCGTGCGTTGCGCCGGCGCGCGCCTTCGTGTCGGCGCGCAATTGATCGACGCCGGCAGCGGCGTTGCGCTCTGGAGCGAGCGCTACGACGGCGATCGCGCGGACGCGTTCACGCTTGAGGACGATATCGCCGACAAGGTCGCCGCCGCGCTCGATCACGCGCTGTCCGAGCGCCAGCGCGCCGCTCAGGCGGTCAATCCGGCAGCCTACGAGCTCTACCTGCGCGCGCGCCAGCTCTGGCTGATGCTGAGCGACGACGATGAGGAGCACGCGCAGACCCTGCTCGAACGCTGCGTGAAAATGGCGCCGGACTTCGCGCCGGCCTGGGCCGCGCTCGCCAGCGTGCGCGCGTTCCTCTTGCCGCGCGAGCGCGACATGATCGGCGAGCCGCAGCATGCAGCCGCGCTCGAGGCGGCTGAGCGTGCTCTCGCGCTCGACCCCAAGTGCGCCCAGGCGATGGCGGCGCTCTCGCTCTTGAAGCCGGCGTTTGCGGAGCATGGCGAAAAGCTGCGGCTGGTGAACGAGGCGCTGAAGATCACGCCGAACGACACGTCGCTGCACGTGGCGCGCGCCGCCTGGCTCTATAGCGTGGGACGCATCAAGGACGCGGCGGCCGCGCTGGAAATCGCCAGCCGCCTCGATCCTCTTGGGCCTGCCGTCGAAGGCTTGCGCGCAAGTCTGATGACAACTCGGGGGCATGTCGGGACGGCGCTGGAGATCGTCTCGGCCGCATGGGCGCGCTGGCCGGATTCGCCATTCACCTGGTATATGATGTGGGTGACGCTCTGCGCGGCGGGCAGGCTCGACGAAGCCGAGGCGCTGGCCGCGCCCGGCGTGCCGCCGCGCCGCGGCGTGTCGGCGCACGATATCGCGGCGCTGCAGCGCTACGTGCATCTGCTGCGCATGGCGCCGGAGGAGCGTAGCGGCGCGTGTGAGGCCATGCTCGCAACGCTAAGCGACGGGCTTGGCGCACTTCCGCTTTCTTCGTGCCTCGTCGCCGCCGGCGCCGGTTGCGCGGAGCGCGCTTTCGACGTGATGGAGCAAGCCATCGCGCAAGAACACCCGCTGCGCGCGGATTCACATGACGGTTTCGGAATGGCGCGCGGCCAATCGGCGCTGCAGCTGTTTGTTTCAAACTGCGGCGAGCCGATCTGGAAGCACAAGCGCTTCCCCACGCTCGCCGCGCGGCTTGGGCTCGCGCAATATTGGCTCGAGAGCAACAAGTGGCCCGATTGCGCAACAGAGGTCGATTACGACTTCAAGGCGTTGTGCGTGGCGGCTGTCGCCGCGTAGAGCCGCTTGGTCGCACAGCGGCTAACCATCGCCACGGACACACAGCATGGTTCGGCAAACTCGGGGACCATCATGCATTTCAGAACTCTACTTCTAGCGACAGCGCTTGCGCTTACCGCATGCCAAACCGCGCCGGCCGCGCCGCCCGTGCTGCCGTTCGAGGGCTCGATGCTGCAATCGGCGGAGCGCTCGAATGCGCCGGGGATTGTCGCCGCCATCCTCCGTGACGGGCAGGTCGTCGAGATGTTCGCCTGGGGCGGGGCCGACTGCGCGGGCGGCGGAACCGCCGATCCCTTTGCCTCTTACGAGATCGGCTCGATCTCCAAGCACATCGCCGCCGTCGCGTTGATGCAGTTGTGGGATCGGGGCCAAGTCGATCTCGACGCGCCGGTCGGCCGCTATCTCGACGACATTCCGGAAGCTTGGCGCGTCGTGACGCTGCGCCAATTGCTCACGCACA
>DASPMA010000465.1:0-6100 GCA_035627335.1 Binatia bacterium | reverse complement strand
CATAAACGTGTGCAATCCACCCAGCCGCGCAATGCGTTCGCCGCCCGGTCGCAACATCAGGTGATAGGTGTTGCCGAGGATGATGTCCGCCCCCGTAGACGCCACCTGCTCGACCGTCAGCCCCTTCACCGTGCCGGCCGTGCCGACAGGCATGAACGCCGGCGTGCGGATGTCGCCACGCGGCGTGCGCAGAACGCCAGTACGCGCCGCGCCGTCGCGCGCATGAATTTCAAACGGGAAAGCCGTCATTGCGGCCGCCATATCAGGCTGGCGTCCCCGTAGGAATAGAAGCGGTAGCGCTGCGCGATGGCGTGGGCGTACGCGGCCCGCATGCGCTCGAGGCCCGCAAACGCTGAGACGAGCATAAAAAGCGTCGAGCGCGGCAGGTGGAAGTTGGTCCAGAGGCCATCCACCACACAGAAGCGATGGCCCGGCGTGATGAAAATGTCGGTCTCGCCCGCCTCTGCACGCACGTTGCCGTGCTCATCCGTTGAAGACTCCAGCGTTCGCAGCGCGGTGGTGCCGACGGCGATCACGCGGCGCCCTTGAGCCCTGGCCCGATTGATTTCGGCCGCGACGCCCTCCGGTATCGAGCGCCACTCGCTGTGCATGACGTGCTGGGCGGTGTCTTCGACCTTCACCGGAAGAAACGTCCCCGCTCCGACGTGCAGCGTCACGCGCATGCAGGAGACGCCGTGCTCTAGAAGCCGATCAAACAAGTCGCGCGTGAAGTGCAGACCCGCCGTCGGTGCGGCGACTGCGCCTTCCTCTTGTGCGAAGAAGGTTTGATAATCTTCGAAGTCCTGCTCGTCTGGCGCGCGTTTGGCCGCTATGTAAGGCGGCAGCGGCATGGCGCCGGCGGCGGCGATCGCGGCATCAAGGTCCGGCCCGGCGATATCGAACGCCAGCGTGACTTCACCCTCTTCGCCTTTCGCTTTCACCGTCGCGTCAAGCGATCCCAGCAGACACGCTCTGTCGTCCATCGCGCCGAAGCGAATGCGATCGCCTTCGCGCAAGCGCTTGCCTGGCTTGGCGAACGCTGTCCAAGTCGAGGACGTGAGCCGCCTTAGCAACGTCGTTTCTACTGCGACGCTCGATTCATCCCGCACACGCACGCCAGAGAGCCGGGCGGGGATAACGCGCGTGTCGTTGAACACCAGGACATCCCCCGGCCGAAGCAGCTGGGGCGCATCGCGCACGATGCGATCTTCAAACCCGCCGTCGGGACGCACGTGCAGCAGTCGCGCACTATCACGCGGCCGTGCGGGGCGGAGCGCGATTAATTCCTCTGGCAGATCGAAGTCGAACAAATCGACACGCATCAGGCCTTCACCATCCGCCCGCGCCGCATCTCATCGCGCTCCCAGCGCATGTTGGCGCGCGCCTGTTCGCCGATCTCATCCTCATAAACATCGGTGCGGAACGTGCGCGCGCGTTCGAGCTGTTTTTCCAGGAACGCGCCGCGCCCTGCCGCGAACGCCGGGTCGGCTACGTGCGGGTACTCCGCGCGGATGTCGGCCGCATAAGCGCAATATGTCTGCCAAGCGGCGCCGAGTATCGCGATGTCCATGTCAAGGAAGAGCGCGGCATCGCCCTCCGCCTGCCCTTGGGCATGGTCCTTTGTCATTTCGATCACATGCCCGACGCGCGCAGCCTGCGGCGGATCGTGCGAGAGCGAAGCGCGCGCCCAATCGGCGCTCAACGCTTCGTTGTTCGGGTCGCCGGGGTGGTACACGGCGTCATGAAACCAGATTGCATAGCCGACAAACACTCCATCTTGGATCAGCGGTGCGCGGCGCTCCGCTTCGTCGAGCAGCCAAACAAGATGCCTCTGGTCGTGATAATGGCGCTGTGGCTCAGACCAAGCGCGGATCAATGCTTCTCCTAGTGCGTTGTCGTTCGGCCCCGCCAAGACGCGCCAACGATCCAGCAGGCTCCTCATTTATGGGCCGCCGACGTCTGGCCGGCTTGCGCCGGAGCGGGCCGGCGAGGACGCCGGCGCTCCATGCTACTCCGCCCGTGCGGTGACGATCTTGCCAGGATTGCGCGGCGGCTCCCCCTTGGGCAGGGCGTCGACGTTTTCCATGCCCTCCGTCACCTCGCCCCATACGGTGTATTTGCCGTCCAGAAAGCGCGCGTCATCGAAGCAGATGAAGAACTGGCTATTGGCGGAGTTCGGATCGTTGGTGCGCGCCATCGAGCAAACGCCGCGCACATGCGGTTCGGTCGAGAACTCCGCCTTCAAGTTCGGCTTGGACGAGCCGCCTGTGCCGTTGCGGTTTCCGCCGTCGCCGCCTTGCGCCATGAAGCCGTCAATGACGCGGTGGAACGGCACGCCGTTATAAAAGCCCTCGTTCGCCAGCTCGCCGATGCGCTGAACGTGCTTGGGCGCGAGATCAGGCCGGAGACGGATCTTCACGGGGCCCGTGTCGAGATCGAGGTTCAGGGTATGAAAGGAATGATCGACCACCAGCGTCTCTCTCTGTCACTGCTGCGCGGCACGCGCGCGGGAATTTGCACGTCGCACACTGAAAAATCTGCGCGCCGCTCGTTGCGCGTGTCGTCGATCAGCTCGCGAAACTCGGGGCCGTCCGTGCGCAGCACGTAAATTGGCGCGCGCTCGGCTTCGGGCAAGTCCGCCGCAATGCGCACCGCAAGCATGCGATCGGGGTTGGCGGGAGGATTGCCCACCGCAAGTTGCATCACGGCTTCCTGCCCCCAAACGACGCGGCCAAATATCGTGTAGCGCTTGTCGAGCGCGGTGTTGGGCTGGCGCATGATGAAGAATTGGCTATTCGCCGAATTTTCCGCCTGGGCGCGCGCCATGGAGACGACGCCTTGGCAGTGCAGCGCATTCGCCGACACGCGATGATCCTGCGTCACAGCCATTTGCGCGTCCGGCTGACTTTCGATCGGCAACGTCTTGTAAAAGCCGAGCCTCGCGCGGCTCTGCACGGCGGCTTCCACGAATGGCATGTCTGCGCCGCGGCGGAACATGAATTCCGGTTGCAGGTCAGGCAAGCTCGAGGCCCCTTCGCCGGTGCCGAGCGGATCGCCGGTCTGAGCCATGAAGTCGTCGATCACGCGGTGAAAGGTCAGGCCGTCGTAATAGCCGGCCCTTGTCAGCGTGGCGATGCGCTCGACATGAGTTGGCGCGACCTCCGGATAGAGTTCGATCACGATCCGCCCGTGGACGGTATCAATGTACAGCGTGTTCTCAGGATCGAGCTGGCGCCAATTGCGCGGATCCGGCGTCTGAGCCGAAGCCGCGTCAAAGCCGCCCATAAGGCCCAGCGCGAGAACCGCGGCGGCCAGAAATCCACCCAAGCGCAGCATATTACGACACCCCGAACTTCGCCTTCAGTCGTCGTTCTACTTCTTGAGGCACGAATTGCGCGACGCTTCCTTGCAGTCGCGCGATTTCTTTCACCAGCCGCGACGCGATCGCCTGATGCGTCGGGTCTGCCATGAGAAAAACCGTTTCAATAGCCGGGTTTAGCTTCTGGTTCATCCCGACCATGGCGAATTCGTACTCGAAGTCGGCGACCGCTCGAAGGCCCCGGACGATGATTTGCGCCCCTACGCTCTCGGCGAACTTCATCAGCAATGTGTCGAAAGGTTGGACGACGATCTCCGCGCCGTTGAGCTTGGCGCACTGCTCCTCGACCATCGCGACCCGCTCGGGCAAGGCGAAGAGCGGACCTTTCTCTTCGTTTATGGCGATGCCGATCACCAGCCGGTCCACCAGCTTCGTGGCGCGGGCGATGATATCCACATGCCCATTGGTGAGCGGGTCAAAGGTCCCGGGATAGAGGCCAACGCGCGGCGCTTTCGTCATGCATCGCCCTCATGCGCGAACCCCCTCCCGTCTAAGGGAGGGGGCGCCGATTGTGAAGTCTCCGCAAGGGCGGGAGCCAGACGCTGGCGGATGTGCAGGTCGAGAAGCGCAAGCACGCGCCGCTTGGCCGTCTGCAGCCCCGTGCGCACGCGTTTCAGATCCCCCCTCGCCCCGCTCATTCGCTACTCTCTTCCGCCCCCTCGCCGTTCAGCGCTTCGAGCCGTTCTGCCGCGACCACGTGCTCGTCCTCACCGACGTTGATGAGGATCACGCCCTGAGTCGCGCGCCCAGCGATACGGATTTCGCCGACGCCGGTGCGGATGAGTTGTCCCTTGTCGGTCACGAGCAACAGTTCTTCCTCATCCTTGACCGGAAAGGACGCCACCAAGCGCGCATCGGCGGTGAGCTTATGCGCCCGGAGGCCTTTTCCGCCGCGTCCTGTAATCCGGTATTCATAGGATGAAGCGCGCTTGCCTAGCCCGTTCGAGGTGACGGTCAGGACGAATTGCTCCTGTGTCTTCAGCCAGGCGAGCCGCTCGAACGGCACGTCCGCGACCTCACCTGTATCGTCTGGCTCCGCTTCTGCATCGGCTTCATCGGTCGCATCGCGTGAACTCGCGTCCCATTTGAAATAGGCGCGCGCTTCCGCCGGCGTCACGTCAACGTGGCGCAGCACGCCCATGTCGATGACGCTGTCGCCTTCGCCGAGATTGATGCCGCGGTTGCCGGTCGAGGTGCGGCCGGAAAACACCCGCACGTCTGTCACTGGGAAGCGGATCGTTTGTCCGTTCGCGGTCGTGAGCAGGATGTCGTCCTCGTCCGTACAGATTTGCACGTCCACGATCCCATCGCCCTCGTCGGGCTTCATGGCGATCTTGCCGTTTCGGTTCACCTGGACAAAATCGGAGAGCTTGTTGCGGCGCGCATAACCAGAGCGCGTCGCGAACATGACGTCGAGCTTACCCCAGTCCCCCTCATCCTCGGGCAGCGCCATCACCGACGTGATGGTCTCGCCTTGCTCGAGCGGCAGCAGGTTCACAAGCGCACGACCGCGCGAGCGCGGATCACCTTGCGGCAAGCGCCATGCCTTCATTTTGTAGGCCATGCCGGACGATGAGAAGAACAGGATCGGCGCGTGTGTGCTGGCTACGAACACGCGCGTGACGAAATCCTCCTCCTTCATCTGCATGCCGGCGCGGCCGCGACCGCCGCGGCGCTGCGTGCGATAGAGCGCGAGCGGCGTGCGCTTGACATAGCCACCGTGGGTGACGGTGACGACCATGTCTTCGCGCGGAATGAGCGCTTCATCGTCGATCTCGCCTTCGGCTTCCGAGATCGGCGTGCGGCGCGGCACGCCGAACGCTTCCTTCACCTCGGCGAGTTCAGCCTTGATGATGTCGAGGATGCGCTGACGGCTGCCGAGAATATCCAGCAGTTCGCGGATTTCCTCAGCGATTTCGTTGGCGGCTTTGGCGATGTCGTCGCGGCCAAGGCCGGTGAGGCGCTGAAGGCGCAGCTCCAGGATTGCGCGTGCTTGCTCCTCCGAGAGGCGGATGGTGTCGCCTGGACCCACGACTGTGCGCGGATCGGCGATGAGCGCGATCAACGGCAGCATGTCCCCCGTCGGCCAATCGCGGTCCATCAATCGCTCGCGCGCTTCGTTCGGGTCCGCGGAGGTGCGGATGACGCGGATCACTTCGTCGATATTGGCGACGGCGATGGCGAGCCCCACCGTTTCGTGCCCGCGCTTTCGCGCTTTCGCGAGCCGGAATTTCGCGCGCCGCGTGACGACCTGCTCGCGGAACGCGAGGAACGCCGTGAGCATGGCCCGGAGGCCCATCTGCTCGGGCCGGCCGTTGTTCAGCGCCAGCATGTTGACCCCGAACGAGGTCTGCAGCTGCGTGAAACGGTAGAGCTGATTGATGACAACGTCCGCGACCGTGTCGCGCTTCAGCTCGATGACCAGGCGAATGCCAAGCCGGTTGGATTCGTCGCGTACTTCAGCGACGCCTTCGATCTTCTTTTCGCGCACCAGTTCGCCGATGCGCTCATACACGCTGGCCTTGTTCACTTGGTACGGTATTTCAGTGAAGACGATCGCTTCGCGGCCGCGGATCGTCTCCATCTTGTAGCGTGCCCGCGTCGCCACCGAGCCGCGGCCGGTCATAAGCGCCGCGCGCGCCGCTGTGCGGCCGAGAATTTCGCAACCCGTCGGGAAGTCCGGACCCGGGACGATATCGAGTAAGTCGAGATCGGAAATAT